>JAYTMF010000423.1:0-12418 GCA_043728755.1 Flavobacteriales bacterium | reverse complement strand
GAAGCGTGTCCCAACAACCTTGCGCCTACTACAAGCACTACAGCACAACTGGCGATGGGAGATGCTATGGCTGTTGCATTGATGGAAGCACGTGGGTTCACCTCAAAAGATTTTGCAAAATATCATCCTGGTGGCGCATTGGGTAGAAAGCTATATGTAAAAGTCGGTGACCTTGTTTCGCTTGATGCCGCTCCATCTGTTTCTCCTGGAGCAAGTATTAAAGAAGTGATTGTAGAAATTTCGGGAAAGAGGCTTGGAGCAACAGCAGTACTGGATAAAAACAAACTCGTAGGTGTCGTCACAGATGGTGACCTTCGAAGAATGTTGGAGAAAAGTACCGACATCAAAAAAATGACGGCAGCAGACATCATGAGTCGTTCTCCGAAAACAATTGAAGCCGAAGCATTGGCTGTTGAGGCCTTCCAAAGAATGGAAAGTCATAACATCACCACATTGATCGTTATGGATAAAAAGAAGTATTGCGGAATTGTACATCTCCACGACATATTAAAGGAGGGAATTTTCTGAGATGAGAATATCAACGTACTCCTTTCAAAAATCTGAATTCCATATAAGCACATCATTGAATCGTGGCTGAAGAAAAAAAAGACATGTCCTTTCTTGATCACCTGGAAGAACTTCGCAAGAGGCTCTTCAGAGCGGTGGTTGGAGTTCTGGTCGGTGTGGTCGTTATCGTCTATTTCCATCAGTTCGTTGTGGATGATGTGATCATGGGACCGCGAAGAGCCGACTTCATCACCTACCGTGCATTTTGCGATTGGTCTCATAGAATGGGAATGGGAGAAGACCTTTGCCTTCAACCTCCCGCTTTCAAATTGCAGAGCACAACGATGAGTGGCAATATGAACGCGGACTTCATGGTGTGCATTATCGGAGGGTTGATACTAGCATTTCCATTTGTTTTCTGGCAGATATGGGCATTTATTAAGCCTGGTTTAAAGGAGCGAGAAATAAAAGCCGTCAACGGAATTGTGTTCTTTGTTTCGCTTCTTTTCTTTAGTGGTGTGCTGTTCGGTTATTTCCTGTTGGCTCCACTGAGCATTCAGTTTCTTGGGAATTACCAATTTGCGGACGTAGAAAACAATTCCACCATTCTTTCCTATTTAAAGCTTACAACCACCTTGGTTTTCGGGACCGGTTTACTATTTCAATTGCCGATATTGATTTATTTTCTTGCAAAAATTGGACTTGTCACGGCTGCCTTCCTTCGGAAATACCGAAAGCACGCCTTTGTGGTCAACTTAATAGTGGCGGCAATCATCACTCCTCCGGATGTTTCCAGTCAGTTGCTCGTGGCAATGCCCTTGCTGCTTCTATATGAGGTCAGCATATTCATTGCAGCACGCGTCGAAAAGAAGAAAGTGATTTGAAAAAATCCTGATCAGAAGTAGGGTAGAAATAATTATCTTAGTAATAACAAGCATCACAGCGAGTTAGAAGTTGAATTATCCTGACTTTTAAAATGATGTTGGATTAAAAATTTCTATATTCGCATTCAATTTTTTGACCTTTTAAAATCCTCATTCAATGAAAAAAATCTACTTATTTGCCATTTCCTTAATGTTTGCTTCGAGTTTAATGGCTCAGATTGCTTTGAACAGCAATCCGACAACACCGAAGCTTAGCCGTGACGGCCTCGCTCCTATGACGGCTGTTCGTTATAACGGCGAACAATTCCAAATCGGAATGAGAGACGTAATCCTGACTGAGAATTTCGAAGCAGTTACAGGTCCATTCCCGGCTGTTTTGCCTTCTACTTGGACAACATCCATTGTAGCCAAAACAAATGGTACTGATGTCACCTCTGACGACTTTTTTGGTCCGGCCTTCGACATTCAAACTTCAACCACTGCGAATGCTGGTGGTTACTGGCCTGTAGTTGAGTCTTCTGTTAACAACAGGTTCGCTGGTGCCAATGACGATTATATCCCTTGCGACTGTGTGATGGCTGATGTCTACCTACAGGTTCCAACCATTAGCTTTGCAACGGCACAGTATCCTGCTTTGACTTTTAGCATGTATCATGACGGTAACTTTGGTGGTGGTGACGCTACAGTTTCTATTTCCTTAGATGGTGGTACAAGTTTCAATATGGTTCCATATCCTGATGATGCAGCTGGATTTCTTCCTATTGAAGAAGGCGCTTGGCAGACCATCGTGTTGACTCTATTTGATTACGCCGGTGCCACTGACGTGCAAATCCGCTTCAACTGGACAGACAATGGTTCATGGGCTTCCGGTTTCGCTGTTGACAATGTGGTCATTGGTGACCTTGAGGAGAACAGCCTGACTTTGAACAAGGTTGTTATGGGTGACTGGAATCAGGTTGATTTTGGCCTAGGCTTCTGGGAATACTCAAGAATTCCAATTTCGCAAGCTAGTCCTGTAAAAGCAACAGCTATTGCCAATAACACAGGTTTCAACAACTTGACAAACGTGAATTTAGATATTGCTATCCTGCAAGGTGCTTCGCCACAAGGAACATGGAGCGGAGTTGCCAATCCTGAGTTGGTAAGTCTTACAAGAGACACAATGTCTATTGTTACCGATTTCATTCCAACTGCTGTTGGTCAATACTCTATCGTGGCGACACTTAGCTCTGACAGTGTTGAGACGGACATACTGGACAATGTTGGTACTGCAACTTTCCAAATGACAGATTGCACATACGCGCGGGACCTTAATTCAGCACAAGCATTCATGGAACTTTTAGGTGGAGAATTCGCTGGAAACTTGTTTGATATTTATAACACGGAGTCTTTCTCAGGCATCTCGTTTGCAGTTGGAGCAGGAACAATAACCGGCGCTACTCTTTCAGGTGTTTTATTCGAATTCGCTGGATTTGATGCCAGCAATGCTCCAATATTCAACTATCTGAACGTAACAGAAGATGTTATCATTAATCCAGAAGCTTTGAATAGTGTAAATGAAGCGAACTTTACTTGTCTGCCATTCTCTTCGGCTATTACACTCGAGGGCAATAAGACATATCTTGTTGCTGTAACATCATCTGATACATTGCGTGTTCCGGTTTCCGGAAGTAATGTTTGGGCAATATCTTGGGTCAACTCAGCCAACTTATTTTCATCCGTTTCCGGTGTTCCAATGATTCGCTTGATCGGAGGTTGCGCTGACGCATGCGTAGTAGGAGTTCAGGAAGAAGCGAAAGATGCAGCTTCATTGAATCAAAACATTCCTAACCCAGCTAGTATCAGCACCAAAATTGGTTATATGCTTGCGGGTTCTTCTAAAGTTGTTTTGTCGATCCGCGACATCACCGGTCACCTCGTTGAGCAATTTGAATTGGGCAACAAGTCAATCGGAAAGCACAACTACGACCTAAACGTTGAAGGTTATGCTCCAGGTTTGTATACTTATACAATCAATGCAGGTGCAACCAACATCACACGTAAAATGATCGTTAATTAAACGAACGCTTCAAAATATTAAAAAGGCTCCTGATACAGGGGCCTTTTTTATTTTCGCGCAGTAGGGCGAATGAGAATATAACTGTACTTTGGCCGAGGCAATTTTTTAATCAAACAAACCACAATGAAACAATTATTTACATTTCTCTGCGCACTACTCGTCACGTTATTTACAACGGCCCAACAGAAAACGAATATCAATGGTTCACACCAACTTTTGGTAGAACCAACACATGCTTCTGAAAATGAAATTCACCGTTCAATGGAAGCCGGAGACGCGAATCTGCAATTGCAAAATTCCACGCAACGCGGGTCTATGTATTTCGCGGAAAACTTCCTCAACGGGTTCGATGGCAATAACGCATTTGGAGCATGGTCGCATGCTGATTCCGGCGATGACACCATTTGGATGGTCGCAAACGCCGATAGTCCAGGCGGAGCTTATTCAACCGCAATTGCTGCATTGAATTCCGGATCATCTTCCGACGGATGGATCATCTTCGACTGCGACCTTTATCAGGATGGAGAGATTTCAACTTTGAATCCAGCCATTGATGTTTCCGGATATCTTACATCACCTATTATTGACTTAACATCAGCTCCAAGTGTAATTCTCGAGTTTCAACAATACTTCCGCTATTGCTGTCAAAGTTCAAAACCCATCTTTGTTGAAGTAACGAACGATGGCGGTTTGAGTTGGTATGTCTTTGACGGAGCTCCTACCGTAACTGCTGCTGCCAATGTGATTACAGCCAATCCCCTCATAACGAAAATCGACATTTCAGGAGTTGCTGCCGGTCAAAGTCAGGTACAGTTTCGATTCGCATGGCAGCCCAACGGCAACTCAACACACTCGCATTACTTCTGGGGAATCGATGATGTGATGATTTACGAAAATCCAATTGTCGATGATGTTGTGGTTTCTTATGTCTCAACAGGCGATGTATTGACAGATTTCGAATATCGCGCTATACCATTGGAACAGGCCATCCCGGCAGTCAATGGTGGCATGCCGGTAGGAACTATTTACACCAACTTAGGAACCAATCCGCACGTGTCCTCTATCAAAGTCGAAATCCTTGATGCCGCCATGAATGTGCTTGCGGCAGATTCTGTAGAAGTTGAAATGCTTTCCAATCTCTATCTGCCTAATCCTGTGGACCAAAACGATACGGTATTCGTACCAACAAATTGGCAGCCTACTGAAATCGGAACTTATTTCGCTAGAACAACGATCAGCTTTCCAGAAACAGACGAAACGCCATTAAACAATACAGCTTTAAAGCAGTTTTTTGTTACCGCAGACGAATATGGTCATGATGATCAAGCCTTGTTGACAGGAAGAATGTCTCCTCAATCCGGCGATGGTACAACGACTCCATATCCTCCAACAGGTTTCGGATCGTATTACTCCATTCCAAACGAAGGATCAATTGCACACGGAATGACAGTAAATTTTACCAATACCACCAGCACGAACACACCGATCACCCTTTTGCTTCTTCAGCAGAATACAAGCTACAATTTGACTGACGCGGTTTTTGTTACTGGTGCGGAGTATGACGTTGCCAATATCTGGACACCGAATTTCTCACAGTCGTTTCCCTATTATCTCCCTTATCAAACACCTGGCTCGATGAGCGCAGGCTCACTCTATTTTGCAGGTATTCAAACTATCGATGAAGGAAATTTCGAGTTGAGCATTCAAGCGATGGTTGAAAACGATGTAGACTTCTCGACAGGAGTATGGGCTAGAACTGTAGCCGGAGATTATATCTGGTTTTTCGGAATCGGTGCTTCAACAAATTATAGCCCGGGATTGAGACTTATTCTTTCCGACAGAACAAGCGTTGAAGAACCAACCTTGCCATCCAGTCTGGAAGTTTTTCGTGTCAATCCTAATCCATCTTCCACAGTGGCCAATCTGAATTTTGCTTTGAACGGATCACATTTCATTGCATATGAAGTGCGTGACCTTAACGGAAAATTAATGGACTGGAAAAATATCGGAAAGTTTTCGGGAAACAATAACCATACACTAGATGTGAGTTCCTACCCGGCAGGCAGCTATGTTGTAGGCCTCGTAATTGACGGAGAACATATGGTTACGCGTCAAATGATTGTGCAAAAATAAAATCCAAAATAGGTTCTTAATACATTGAAGGCTGTCCGAAATGGGCAGCCTTTCATTTTTTAATCATACCCGAATTATACCAATGTAATTTATAAAACAGGCCAATGTTTGAGAAATTATACACTTGTCCAATCAGTATTACGCCATAAGTTTCGCCAAACACATCGCCAAAAACAGTAACCCCACCAGAGGTCTATTTTTGCATGGCAAATAAACAACCGTGAAAATTCACACCGACTTTTCCACTTTAGAGAAAGTACGCAATCCTGTGGTGACTATCGGAACCTTCGATGGCGTTCACATGGGTCATCGATCGATTTTAATGCAGCTTCAAAAACTAGCTGCGGAAGTCGACGGAGAGACGGTACTTCTCACATTCTATCCGCATCCCCGCATGGTTCTTCATCCGGATGATCACCAGATCGATTTACTCAATACGCCGGAAGAAAAAGCTAAACTGCTCGAAATGGCTGGAATCGATCACCTCATGATCTTTTCATTTTCTCTGGATTTTTCGCGTCAGTCGCCTTTTGAATACGTGCGTGATCTACTTGTAACCGGGCTTCATGCTCATACAGTTGTCGTTGGATATGATCACCGCTTTGGCCGAAACCGCGAAGGAAATCATCAGACACTACTCGAATTATCAGAAATATTTGGATTTAAGGTGCAGGAAATTCCTGCCAAAGAAATTGATCATGTCAATGTGAGTTCTACGAAGATTCGCACTGCGCTGAAGCAAGGAGAAGTAAAAGAAGCTACGCAATATTTAGGATATAACTATCGCATATCCGGAACGGTGGTCGCAGGGAATCGCCTGGGAAGAGCGCTGGGGTATCCCACCGCAAATATTTCTCCCGACTACGCATACAAACTTATTCCCGGCAACGGCATTTATGCCGTGATTGCGCACCTTCATGGCAGGGCACTGAACGCCGTGATGAGTATTGGCGTAAGACCAACCGTAACTGATAGTAATTTACAGACTATAGAAGTTTATATTATCGATTTCGATGGGGATATCTATGGTGAAAAAATTCAGATTGAGATAGTAGAATACATCAGGCCTGAGCTGAAATTTGGCTCGATTGATGAGTTGAAGCAACACATCGCTCTCGACATAGAAACTGCACAAAAATATTTTTGAAATTCTTAGCGCACATATTGGTGATTGTCTCTTACCTGCTACACTCCAATGTATGCAGTGCTCAATTGCTCGATCAGGAAACACTGAACAAAACCAGGGTTTATCGGAATTTAGTGACAGCATTGCAGTATCCCGACAGTGTTTATCGCCTCGACTTAAGTAAACAAAAGCTTCGGGTATTTCCGGATGAAATTTTTCAATTCAAAAATCTCAATGAACTTGTTCTCGATAAAAACAGAATCCAAGTACTCCCCGAGAACATTTCATCATTGCAGTTCCTTCAAATTTTAAGTAGCCAACACAATGAACTCTACACACTGCCTAAAGGCATTTTTCATTTGAGTAATTTGCGTAAACTCGACGTCGCAGACAATGAAATCACGACCATTCCCGATCACTTTGATGAACTGCAACAACTGGAAATTCTTTCTTTGTGGGACAATCCAATAGAATCATATCCGGAATCCATGTCTGAATTGGGCAAGCTAAAATACCTGGACCTGCTTCACAACCAGATCAATTTTGAAACACAAGACAGATTACGCAGCATGCTGCCTGGCGTGAAAATCATCATGTCTCCTCCGTGCAATTGCCAAGACGGCGAAGAATAACAAAACCATTTAGGGCACTTGCAATAATACCGAATGGATAAGTGTAATAGTCCAATCTTTGCTTCGCCAGATTGCACTAAACTCTTGTATCCATCGGCATTTAGCACTGTATGATTTCTCAAACATTGGTATAACCTGTTTTATGAATCGCGGTAGTTCATTTCGTCGAAGACGAGAAAAATGTCTGTTGCAGAGCCTAAGCTATGGAACTGAGATTCTACAAAGTATTCGGCGAAATAAACATCGAACAACTTTTCGAAAAAATTGTAAAAATATTATTTGGTCGATTCGAGAAAGAGGTTATTGGAAGTGTCCTTTACTTATATAAAGATTCTCTATTAGCTTCGCGCGTATGAAACTAATAGATTTTCTTGACTCATATAATTCGCGTGCATTGAGGCGCCCGTACGTAATAGCCGAAGCCGGAGTTAACCACGAAGGCTCTATGGATCTTGCCAAAAGACTGATTGACGAGGCTGCGGAAGGCGGAGCCGAGGCAATCAAATTTCAAACTTACAAAGCGGAAACTATCGCGAGTAAAGATTCGCCCTACTACTGGGACATCACCAAAGAACCAACACTCTCGCAATTCGAGCTCTTCAAGAAGTATGATAAATTCTGGAAGAAAGAATATGAAGAGTTGGCTCGTCATTGCGAGACAGTTGGCATCGAATTCATGAGTACGCCTTTCGATGTAGAGAGCGCAAAATTTCTCAACGACATCATGCCGGTCTTCAAGATCAGCAGTAGCGATATCACTAATCTTCCATTCATTGAATTTCAATGCTCATTCGGAAAGCCAATCATCCTTTCTACCGGTGCGGCCTACAAATGGGAAGTAATGCAAGCAGTGGAAACCATTGAAAAATTTGGCAACAAACTTTGTCTTATGCATTGTGTGTTAAACTATCCAACGATGGATGAGAACGCCAACCTCGGTATGATCAAAGACATGATAAGACTTTTCCCCGATGCAGTACCGGGATACAGCGATCATACGTTGCCAAAAGATATGCATACACTTGAAGTGGCGACATTGCTCGGTGCAACAGTACTTGAGAAACATTTTTCGCACGATAAGACATTACCGGGTAACGATCATTATCATGCGATGGACAAGGAAGACCTTAAACACTTTCGCAATCGCATGGAGCGCACATTCGAATTATTGGGAACGTTCGAAATGAAAGCACTTGAAAGTGAAGCGCCGGCAAGAAAAAATGCAAGAAGAAGTCTTGTAGCCGCGAAAAACATTCCATCAGGAAAAACGATCGACATGAGTGACCTCACCTGGAAGCGCCCTGCAAGCGGTATTTCCCCAAGAGATATCCATCAGGTGCTCGGAAAAACCGCCTCCAGAGAAATCACAGAAGATGAGGTCATGAAGTGGGGAATGATCAACAATTAAAATAATACACCTGGCTCTTCTTTTCTGAAAACACATAACCATTGAATAAAACCCTATGCGATATATCCAACTGAACAGTTCATTTTATATAGGCGCTCGTAAGCGTTTTTCCGGTCAAATGAAGTCTGGACATCTTGCGCTTTTTTGCAGCAATGACGTCTATCCGACGAGTGGTGATGGGCATTTGCCATTCAAACAGGCCACAGACATTTTCTATCTCAGCGGTGTAGATCAGGAAGAGTCACTATTGCTCATCTTTCCCGACGCGTTTCACAAATCGCAGCGGGAAATTCTTTTCCTTAAAGAAACAAGTGCGACGATTGCAGTATGGGAGGGAGCCAAACTCACCAAAGAAGAAGCCCGAAAACAGACTGGTGTGCAGACCATACATTGGTTGACCGATCTGGAAAGGGTATTGCACACCTTGCTATCAGAAGCCAGCGGTGTTTACCTCAACAGTAACGAACACACCCGCGCAACTATCGAGGTGGAGACTCGTGAAATGCGTTTCTCATCTTGGTTCAGAAATAAATATCCGCATTATGAAATAGAACGCAGCGCACCACTCATGCATAAAGTACGCGCTGTTAAACAGAAGGAGGAAGTTCAGCAACTTCAGCGTGCGATTGATATCACGCACAACGGCCTCAATCGTGTGTTGAAATTTGTGAAGCCCGGTGTGATGGAATACGAGATCGAAGCAGAATTCATGCATGAGTTTTTGCGAAGTGGTTCGCGCGGTTTTGCTTACACACCGATCATCGCCTCCGGTGCCAGTGCTTGTGTGTTGCACTATATCGACAACGATAAACCTTGTCAAAAAGGTGATCTATTGTTGATGGATGTTGGTGCGGAATACGGCAACTACAATGCGGACATGACACGTTGCATACCGGTGAGTGGTAAATTCACCGCACGTCAAAAAAACGTTTACAATGCCGTGTTGCGTGTGATGAATGGCGCGAAAAAAATTCTGAAGCCGGGAATTTACATGCACGAATACCATAGCGCAGTGGGCGAACTGATGACCAAAGAATTAATGGATCTGAAACTCATCACAAAGACAGAAGTGAGCAAACAAAATTCGGATTGGCCAGCCTACAAAAAATATTTCATGCACGGCACTTCGCACTTCCTTGGATTGGATGTACATGATGTTGGGGACTGGACGCGAAAAGTGGAGGTGGGCAATGTTTTCACTGTAGAGCCAGGAATTTATATCCCTGCGGAAAAACTTGGAATTCGCATCGAGAACAACATTGTCATCCATAAATCCGGCAATGATGATCTCTTCAAAAAGTTTCCCATTGAAGTCGGTGAAATTGAAGAAGCAATGAACTCATAATACCGAATGGACAAGTGTTTAGTCCAATCTTTGCTTCGCCAGATTGAACTAAACACTTGTATCCATCGGCATATACTACTGTATAATTTCTCAAACATTGGCCTGTTTTATAAATCACATTGGTATAAAATGTTAGCCGGAGTTGCAAAAACTTTTGGCGCAATGAAAAGAAAGCATCAGCTCTTTCTTGTTTCTTTCGTTCTTTTCATCACCTATTTCATTTTCTGTCTTCCCGCGCAGCTATTTGAAAAGCCGCACAGCACAATACTTTATTCTTCCGAGAATACACTGCTGAGTGCAGTGATCGCTCGTGACGGACAGTGGCGATTTCCGCAATCAGAAAAGATTCCCGAGAAATTCAAAGCCGCATTATTGCTTTATGAAGACCAACATTTCTACAAGCACAGCGGGGTTTATATGCCCTCAGTGATTCGCGCTGTCTTACAAAATTTCCGACACCAAAAAGTTTTTAGCGGAGCGAGCACACTCACCATGCAAGTTGTTAGAATGAGTCGGGATAATCCTTCAAGGACCCTCTTTGAAAAATTAACGGAGATGATCCGGGCGATGCGATTGGAATTGCGTTACGGCAAGGAAGAAATATTGGAACTGTACACTGCAAACGCCCCATTCGGTGGCAACGTAGTAGGACTTGATGCTGCCGCGTGGAGATACTATGGAAGAAAATCTGAACAATTGTCTTGGGCAGAATCTGCCACTTTAGCGGTTTTACCGAATGCACCTTCGTTGATCTTTCCAGGAAAGAATCAAGAAAAACTTCTGGTAAAGAGGAATAGGATATTGCATAAATTATATACTGCGGGTCACTTCGACAATGAGTCACTTGCGCTTTCATTACTCGAACCGCTTCCGCAAAAACCATTTCCGCTTCCACAGTCAGCGCCGCATTTACTCACAACACTCATCAAACAAAACGGTCGCGGAAAAAAATTTGATTCAACGGTGAGTGGGACACTACAAACTCAATGTTCGTCCATTGTTGCACAACACATGCGACAATTCGAGTTGAACCAGGTGTTCAATGCAGCGGTAATTGTAACAGAAGTAAGAACCGGCAATGTGTTGGTATACATCGGTAACGCTCATGACGATCAGAATAAACATGGCAACATGGTAGATATCATTCAATCGCCGCGCAGTACGGGTAGCATTCTGAAACCCTTTCTTTATGCGGCAATGCTCAAAGATGGACTCATCCTTCCGAATTCTTTGATGCCTGATATCCCGCTACAATACGATGGATTTGCGCCTATGAATTATTCGGAATCATTTGATGGTGTAGTACCCGCAAGTTTGGCTTTATCACGTTCGCTCAATATACCCGCTGTAGTGATGCTAAAGGATTATGGCTACCAGCGATTTTATCATCAACTCAAAAAACTTGGCTTTACTCACTTCACAAAACCCGCAGACCATTATGGACTCTCGCTGATACTTGGGGGTGGAGAAGCATCACTGTGGGACATCACACACGCCTATGCTGGTATGAGCAGAACATTACAGTGGTATTATGATTCCAACGGAAAGTATTTTGATGACGCATACAGCGAAAAAAATCTACTGCAGCATGAGGCAACGACCACACAGAATGCCGAGCAATTTCCGGTACTTGATGCCGGAAGTATCTGGTGCACGTACCATGCTTTGCTGGAAGTGAACAGACCGGAAACAGAGTTGGGTTGGGAAGCGTATGCTTCCACTGCACCTATCGCATGGAAAACCGGAACGAGCTTTGGGAATCGCGATGCATGGGCAGTAGGAACAACGCCCGAATATGTCGTTGGTGTTTGGGTTGGAAATGCCGACGGACAAGGTAAGCCCGTTCTAACAGGCGTTACAGCCGCCGCTCCGCTTCTGTTTGACATCTTCTCCACGCTTCCACATCGCGGTTGGTTTTCACCGCCCTATGATGATCTTGAAAAGATTGTAACGTGTCGTCAAAGTGGAATGCGCGTGGGTGAAAATTGCACACAAGGGGATACGACCCTTGTGCCACATGCCGGATTGAATATGCGCGTCTGTCCGTTCCATCAACGTGTATTCACCAATGTATCAGGATCAAATCGCGTGACAGATCAATGCGTGGACGTGGATCAAATGTTTGCGCATTCGTGGTTTGTATTGCCTCCGGTCCAAGAATATTATTACAAGAAAAATCATCCGGAATATTTATCGTTGCCACCCTTTGCACCAGGTTGCGGCAATGATAATTCTCTTCCAATTGGATTGATTTATCCCAAGGGAGATGCCAAAATATTCATTCCGAAAAATATTGGAGGAGAGTATGAGAAGGTTGTTCTGCA
>JAYTMF010000422.1:0-1193 GCA_043728755.1 Flavobacteriales bacterium | reverse complement strand
CCCCGTTTTTGGTGCTGAATTGAACGGCGTCGTTCCACACTTTCGCGCCTTCGATGCGTTGGTGCAAGCGGCAAGTCAATTGGGTTAACAAGCCGCTTGGCAAAAACTTGTAGCGATACAAGAGATGCGTGGCGTCGGGCGGCGGCACAAAGGCTTCTTCTTTGGAACGGGTCGGCAAACGTTGCGGGACGATATAATCCGACGTGTTCGGAATGTCGTAACACAAATGAAACTTCACCATCAGTTGCAACAACACGCCGTGCATATCGTCATACATCTCGGCTTGCCAAATCTTTTTGGCATCGGCGGCGGTGAATTTGCCCTGTTGTTGGGCGACAATATCGGCGTATAAGACGGCAAAAAGGGCGTCAATTATCCATTTTGGGCGCAAAAAGACTTGGGCGGACAGATAAAGGTCGTCTTCAAAATGTAAGGCAATGCCCAAAAGGGTAAACGTGCGGGCATAGTCGTTCATCAATTCGGGGTCTTCGATGCCTTCCGCTTTGCAGAGTTGCTTAAACTGTTTGAAAGGGATGGTTTGTTCCGTTTCCGACAGCCGCGCCAATTGTTGACGGACATTGACGAAGGACACCAAATACTCTTTTTGGGTATGCGGCAATTGCGTGGCTGCCTCAAACAGTTTGAGTCGGAGGGCGTCAAAACGTTTGTCGGTCGCCGCGTTTTTGAGATTCACGTGTTCCACCGATTGAAAGGTGGTCGGAAAACGCTCTTGTATCTGCGAGATGTCTTTCAATGCCTCGGCGTGCCCGTCTTTTTCATTTTGAACAATAAAAAAGGGGCTGTCTTTGCCCAATAACTCAATAATGTTGAGCCAATATTGAAAGTTTTGATTCTGTTCCCGCGTATTCGATAAGACCGCATACACCCCCGAATCCGACATAAAAAACTGATGCGCGTATTTTTGAATGTTTTGTCCGCCAAAATCCCAGACTTGAACGGTGAAATCTTCGCCTTCTCGATTGGTGCATTGGATGCGTTCGATGTCAATGCCTCTTGTTGTGGCATCGGGTTCGGGCATCGCGGCATTTTTATCTCTTAATTTTTCTTTTAGTGTTGTTTTACCTGTTTCACCTTGACCAACAATTAAAAGTCGAGCTTCATTTACTTTTTTTGAGCCTACACGATACTTTTCCTTCCAGTAGCGTAACATTGCTTCATTGCCTTGTTCTGCT
>JAYTMF010000421.1:0-1830 GCA_043728755.1 Flavobacteriales bacterium | reverse complement strand
TATGAAATTCCCAATGGTCCGATCCAGTCCTGTTGGAAAGAGAGAAGCTGACCGGTATCACCGGTTTTCAGTAAATACATCGCAAAAATTGCAACCAATAGTTCGGCGATTCCGCCGGCCAGTGCCAACTGTCGCGCCATCCTGGCGCCCATCAGGAAAATGGCGCCTGCCATGAACAACGGTATTGCTATTAATAGTAGTGTCAACATAATTTTCTCAGATATATAATAGGAGAGCGATCAGGCCCGCGACAAAAATTAAAATGTAAGTGAAGAGACTTCCTGATTGGATCAAACGAAGTTTGGCACCACTGCCTTCGACCAGCGAAGCAGTTCCTTCCACCAATCGATTCATCAAACCATGTTCGATGTATTTGCTGAAACCTATGCTTATAGCTTCTATCGGCTTTCTTATCAATCGATCGTACCATTCATCGAATTTGTATTTGTTTGCGAGTAACAAATGCGTTTTGGATTCGATGTCGTTATCTTCGAGTGCGAGTTCACCACGCTTTTTATATTTCAGCCATGCATAGGAAATTGATCCGAGGGCAACAATGGTTGCGAATGTCATCAATAGGATCTCTGTGCTCAACTCCATAGTTGTTGATGGCATCACCATAGCATCTTGCAGATAATGATCCAGCCAATGCCAGTGCATTCCGAAGTGTTCACCAACAGCGTGCGGAAGGCCAATGAAGCCACCAACAATTGACAGTATAGCGAGAACGACAAGTGGAATCGTCATCACTTTTGGTGACTCATGCAGATGATGTTCCTGATCATGCGTGCCCCTGAATTTTCCATGAAAAGTGAGGTAGTAAAGTCTGAACATATAAAACGCTGTGCATGCACTTACGAAAACAGAAAGCACGAACATGAGCATGTTTTCTTCAAAGGCCACGGCAATAATTTGATCCTTCGAGAAGAATCCGGCAAGCGGAAATACGCCGGAAATAGCGATTGCGCCGATGAGGAAAGTCATGTGTGTAGTCGGCATGAATTTCTTCAATCCACCCATTCTTCGGATGTCTTGTTCGCCGCCCATACCGTGTATCACAGAACCTGACCCAAGGAATAACAGCGCCTTGAAAAATGCGTGTGTAATCACATGGAAAACGGCTGTGCTGTAAGCACCAAGTCCGAGTGCAACGAACATCAATCCAAGTTGGGATACAGTAGAATATGCCAGAACTTTTTTGATGTCATTCTGAGTAAGTGCGACTGTTGCACCAAGCAGTGCTGTTAATATTCCCGACCAAACAACGAGCAAACTCGCCACTTCACTCGCCGCGAAAAGCTCGCTGCTGCGTGCGACCATATAGATACCGGCGGTCACCATTGTAGCAGCATGGATCAGTGCGGAAACTGGAGTTGGACCTGCCATCGCATCGGGCAACCATGTGTGCAGAGGTATTTGAGCGCTCTTGCCCATTGCACCAATAAACAGACAGATGGCAATGGTGGTGATCATACCGCCCGACATTCCTGAAGTAGCGGAACCACTGATGAACAGATCATCGAATTTTAGAGTACCAGCGTGCGAGAAAAGAAGACACATTCCGATGATCAATCCGAGATCGCCAATGCGGTTGAAGATGAATGCTTTTTTAGCAGCATCATTGTTTTTCATGTCTTTGTACCAAAATCCAATCAACAGGAATGAGCATAATCCAACACCTTCCCAACCAACAAACATGGTGAGGTAGCTGTCGCCAAGTACTAGGATCAACATGAAGAACACAAAGAGATTGAGATATGCAATGAAGCGATTGAATCCTTCGTCTTCGTGCATATAACCGATGGAGTAAACGTGAATCAAAAAACCAAC
>JAYTMF010000420.1:0-3316 GCA_043728755.1 Flavobacteriales bacterium | reverse complement strand
AACGTTTGCTCATCAAATGGTACTACTGAAGCGACAACATTCAATTGGAATTTTGGTAATGGGTACACAACGAATAATATGAACGCATGTCAAAATTTTGTGAATACTACTTTCAGTCCCGTTGATTATACTATTTCACTGGATGCTCAGAACACCTATGGATGTTCGGGACATGAGGAGCAAATCATCACAGTGCAACCTCAACCAGTCACAACTTTCACGCTTGGCAGCTCTTCAAGTTGCTTTCTGCTCGACAATGTATTGGTGAATGTGAATACACAGGGATCTTCCGGATATGTATGGTACGACAACGGAAATCTCATTTCCAACGCATCAGTTCCGATTCTACAATTTGCAACCGTTGGTAACCATATTGTGCAACTTGTTGCGAGTAATGATATAGGATGCACCGATAGTGATCAACAACTTTATGTGGTACATCCGACACCGGTAATTGACATTATGCCTAATACATTCAATGGGTGCGCACCACTAAGCGTCAATTTTGAAAATGAAACCAGCGACGGTATTACATGGGCGTGGAGCTTTAGCCAAGGCGAACAAAGTGTACTGCAAAATCCAGAATTGATATTCATTGAACCGGGGTTGTATGATGTTCAATTGACAGCCACATCACAATATGGCTGCACCAGTCAACAATTCTACGATGAGATGATTGAAGTCTTTGAAGTACCAGTTGCGGCATTCGGCTATACACCCGACGGTGAAATTATATATCAACTGGATGTTGCGTTTATCGATTCAAGTTTAGGCGCAACGCAATACAATTGGGATTTTGGAGACGGATTCGCGTCGAATGAAATAAGTCCAACACATCACTACGAAAGAGGAGGCTATTTTGAGGTCACACAAAAAGTGACAAATGCATTCGGATGTATTGCAACTCAAATGCATCCTGTGAACATCGACAACACATTTTATGTGTACATTCCGAATTCGTTCTCTCCAAATGATGACGGCATCAATGACTTGTTCATTCCATCTTTCAGCACAAAAGACGAAATCAGAGAATATGAATTCATTGTCATGAACAGATGGGGTGAAGTTATTTTTAAGACCAATGATCCAGAAACCGGATGGCCTGGAAACACGCTAGACGGAGAATATTATACACACAATGACGTCTTTACTTGGAACATAAAGCTATCCTTCAATAACAAGCAGGTGGTGAGAAAGTACACAGGCTCTGTGTTGGTGGTACGTTGATCTAATATTGAAAGTTGGAGTGTGCTAAAGTTAAACTTTCTTCATGAAAATATTTTCGCGATTGTTTTGAGAATGATACCCAAATCCATTCTAAAACTGTGATTTCGCAAATATTCCAGATTCAATTTCAATTTTGCGGGCATTATTTCAGCGATGTAGGTATTTTCAGGATCTGAAGAAGTAGCGAGCAATTCGCTTTCACTGAAATAGAGCAAGGAAGCATAATCAGTGATGCCAGGTTTAATTTCGAAGACCCGTTTTTGTTCAACGGTGTATTGATTAACATACTTCGGCACCTCAGGTCTTGGACCAACAATACTCATTTTGCCGATAAATACATTCCATAGTTGCGGCAATTCGTCAATCTTATATTTCCGTAAGATGAAACCCACTTTCGTTATGCGACTGTCCCTGGCTCCTACCGTCAGCTGGCCGCTTGATTCAGCATTCGGTCGCATTGTTCTGAATTTCCACAGTTTAAATGTTTTTTCATGAAACCCTACTCGCGTTTGTCGGAAGAAAACTCCTCCTCTGCTATCCATGCTGATCATGATGGAAATACAGATGAACAGAGGAAGTAACAGCAAGATCAGAAGCAAAGAAAACACGATATCAAATAATCTTTTCGTCATGTGTGCCTTTCCAATTCAACCGCATGAATGACCGATTTTGAAATGTAAGCTACTTGATCATCACTCAGGTCGTAATAGACAGGCAATGAAATTTCACAAGCATAATTATTCAATGCGTTTGGATAATCAGCCATGTTGTAACCTAGGTTCTTGTAGAAACTTAATAATGGCAAAGGTTGAAAATGCACATTCACTGATATTCCTTGCTCACCCAGCCTTGTGATCACCTTATCTCTTTTTACTTCATCAAAATCAGCAATGCGAAGCATATATAAATGGTAGGAGCTTTCGCGTATCGAATCCACGAATACCGGAGAATGAATGGAAGCTATTTCATTGAAGAAAATGTCATAGGAATTGCAAATCTGTTTTCTTCGAAGGAGAGTATCTTCATCATATCGATCTAGTTCAACCAGTCCGATTGCGGCATGAATATCCGTCATGTTGCATTTATAGCCGGCTTCGACAATATCATATTTCCATTGTCCGGCCTGACTTTTAGACAATGCATCTTTGGTTTGGCCATGAAGAGCTGAAATATTAAGTGATGTCCAGATTTCATCATTATTAAATGGTGAGGGCAGATTCAGTGTCACTGCTCCACCTTCAGCAGTTGTCAGATTTTTTACGGCATGAAAAGAAAAGCCAACGACATCGGTTTGATTGCCCACTTTATTATTCTTATAGATAGCTCCGAAGCTATGAGCAGAGTCCGACATGACTAGAATTCTTCCGAGTTTTTCCTGATTGGGATTAGATGCGGCGAATTTATCTCTGACGTTTTTAGAATTCACCAGGCCCATAATGAAGTCGTAGTCGCATGGCATTCCACCAATATCAACGGGCATGATCACTTTAGTACGTTCCGTGATCTTCGATTCGATCTGTGCGAGATCTATATTAAAACCATTAGGTTCGATATCTAACAGCACCGGTGTCGCACCAGTGTGCACTACTATATTGGCAGTGGCAGCGTATGTGTATGCTGGAAGAATGACTTCATCACCCTGACCAACGCCATACCATCTTAAAATGAGCTCTGCAGCGTTTGTCCAGGAGTTGAGACAAAGGGTGCGCCCAGCATTACAATATTCATTGATCCTCCTTTCGAGTTCACGTGTTTTGGGACCAGTGGTGATCCAACCAGAAAGAAGCACCTCAGTCACTGCGTCAATGGTCTTCTGATCAATTCGAGGTGGTGAAAACGGAATGGGTTTCATATCGGGCGCGAAGTAAGAAAATAATCCTCCAATAACGGCATCTCAAAATGCATCAGCAAGGCAGGATATATTTCAAAGTATGAGCAGGTTGGAATCGTAATCCCATTTACCAACGAGTGTTTCTTCTTCTAACTCGTCTTTCAATAACTTCAGGAATTGATCTCTGGGCATTGTAATAGCGCCCAATGATGCGAGGTGATCGTTGTAAACCTGACAATCAATGATCTTCCACCCTTT
>JAYTMF010000419.1:0-2928 GCA_043728755.1 Flavobacteriales bacterium | reverse complement strand
GTATTCGGTTTCTGTAACCGATGTGAATGGTTGTATCTGTAATAATGATTTCACCATCGATTTTGTCAATCTTATAGTCGGTAAACATGATGAGGGTTTTCGGTTTTACCCGAATCCGGCAGATGAATTTATTCTATTGGACGGCTTTCCTGATAACTTCAATTTACTCGAGATATGTGACTTGAGTGGGCAAGTGGTTTATTTCTCAACAGGGCTCAGTCGTTCTCAACAGATCTCAACAAAGCACTTGTCGAATGGTATGTATTTTATTCGATTGAACTTTGATAATTACTCCTCGACATTGCCTTTGTTGATTTACCATGATTGATACATGTCGAAGTTGGGCATAAACATATTGCTTTTTGCAGCTTTTACTCATTTGGGAGAATATGTTGGACACGCTCAATTCACGGAAATTTCCGAGGCGATAGGTATTATCAATATCAACGAAAATGTGGAATACGGAAATGGCGTAAGCTTTTTCGATTTCAATAACGACGGATGGGATGATCTCACACTCGGAAATGGGGCTGATGAACCGCTGTTTTATGTCAACGTCGACGGTGTGCTTGAACTCACTGACATTGGAATCACGGTGAATCCCGTGGCACAGGTGATCATGTTACTCTGGGCGGATTACGACAACGATGGCGACAACGACCTGTTTATTTCTCAGATGTACGGTCCAGTGCAACTTTGGCGAAATGATGGTATTCATCTTTTCACTGAATGTGCACTTGAAACGGGACTCGTTCAGGGAAACTGGCGTTTCCGTGGTGCAGCATTCGCGGACTATGATCACGATGGTTACCTCGATTTGTACGTAGCTAAATATTACGACTTACTGAACAATACCAATCCGGATCATACCAGCATTCTATACCACAACAACGGTGATGGCACTTTCTCAGACGTGACGCTGGCCTCGGGTACATGGCTGTTACCTCAACCTGTTTTTCAACCGGTTTTTTTTGATATTGATGGTGATGGTTGGGAAGATCTTTATCTGGTGATCGATCGCAGCCTTTGGTCAAATAAAGTTTTTCGAAACAATCATGATGGTACTTTCACCAATGTATCACCGATCTCCGGAGCAGCTCCTTTTGTTGACGCTATGTGTGGAAATGTTGGTGACTATGACAATGACGGCGACCTGGATATCTACGTCACGAACGGTATGCCAGGCAATCTACTCTATCAGAACGACGGCACAGGTGTCTTTACCGATGTTACCTCAGCTGCAGGAGTTGCTGTAAATCTCATCTGCTGGGGCTCACTTTGGCTCGACTACGACAATGACTCATGGCAGGATTTGTTTGTAGGGACAACAGGTAATTTCTTTGGCCCGGCTCAGAATCAATTTTTTATCAATCAGGAAGGCGACACATTTTCTGACGGCAATCAAATAACAAATATTGATGGCGATACATCACCCACATTCACAGCGGCAAAAGGTGACATCAACAACGATGGCTATCACGATTTTGTGACGAACAACAATGACCCATTTCCTTCAAATATCTGGTTGAATGATGGAGGTGAAAATCATTTTCTTTCTGTCGCCCTTCGTGGTGTGTATGCCAACAGATCGGGCGTAGGGAGCTGGATACACCTTTATACGGGTGCCGAGCATTATGTCCGATATACTATGTGTGGAGATAATTTTAATTCACAGAATACCTCACGCGAGATCTTTGGGCTGGGTGAGTTAAACGCGATTGATTCTCTTGTGATCCAGTGGAATTCAGGAACCGTTGACGTTTATTATAATGTGTTTGCTGATCAGAATTTACTCCTCATTGAAGGGGCATCTTTTTTTGTGCCGTTTGCAATGACCGCTAGCGATGATCCCGTGATATGTATTGGAGATAGCTTGCTGCTGGACGCCGGTGTCTTCGAAGGATATTTGTGGAACACCGGCGACACTTCACGGTATCTTCTGGCTTACGAACCAGGCGAATATTCCGTGCTAGTGCTCAACCATTTTGGGTCATGGATGCCTTCTGATATTTTCGTGTTGGAAATAGCTGAAGTTCCCTCTCTTGAGATAGTGTTGAATCCTGTGAGTTGTTTTGGCGAAGCCTCCGGTTCAATCGATGTGGCTGCTGATCAACAGTTCTTATGGTCATACTTCGAGTGGGAGGGAAATGAACCTGGATTTATGCTTGGAAATATTCAAGCAGGTATATACTACTATTTCGCACAAAGCTCGGAGGGGTGCATCGTCAATGGTTTTGTTGAAATGCTTGAACCTCCTCTGCTTGAGCTCAACTTGACAACCACCAATGTAAGTTGCAATGGTGGTTATGATGGCTCGCTGAACTTCGTTGTTTCAGGAGGAACGGGAGCTGTCATTGTGGAATCTTCTTCATTGGACTTTGCTCAATTAAGTGCCGGCGAGTATTCTATAGCTGTAGCAGATCAAAATGGCTGCACAGTTGAAATGCCCTTTGCAATCATGGAACCAATGCCATTTCTAGTGACTGCGACGGCTACACCGCAGCACGAAAACGAAGCGGATGGTTCGATCGTATTCCAATTCACCGGTGGTACGCCGCCTTATTCAATGACTGATAGCACAGTCTTTCCGCTGAATGATCTCACGGTTTCTGAACTCCTGGCAGGAAATTATGCTTTCACGTTTGTCGACGCTGCCGGATGTGATTATTATATTGATGTAGAGATTGAATTGCAAACAAATATTCATGAACGAACATTGTCATACGTACATTTTTATCCAAATCCGGTCGATCGTATCTTGTTTTCTACAGATATCAAATTGAAATGTCAACTCAGTAATATGTCCGGAGCTTTCGCCGGTGAATTGAATTTTGTAAATGGAAGCGCCGATGTTTCCGGGCTTAGCCAGGGCGTATACTGTATCCAGTGTAAGCGTTGGGATGGTTATGCGGTTTTTAGCAAAATAGT
>JAYTMF010000418.1:0-5336 GCA_043728755.1 Flavobacteriales bacterium | reverse complement strand
AAATGCGTTGTATAATTTCGTTCCCCTGCTTCAAAAAATCGGTGCGATGCTTCTTCAAGAGCGGCGGCTTCTTTCAAACCTGTGGTAAAATAATAATTGAGCCGTTGTGATTCAGAATTGAGTTGAGACATCACATCCAGTTTTGAATTTTCAAAACTTTTGATCACTGCAAGTTCATTTTGCGCAGCGCGCTTAGCATTTGCTTCGGACGCTTTGATTCGTCCGCCGTATTGCCACCACCACAATGGAATAGTAATTCCCGCTTGCCAGCGATAAGTGAATGAACTGTTCCGCTCCGTTTGATTGAGATAGCCAAATTGAAATCCCGGCATCACTTTCATTCTCTCCAGTTTTATCATTTTATCTGCTACAAGTACTTCCTTTTTTGCAACATCTAAATAAGCATTGCTCACATTTATTGTTGAATCACTCAACATGGCAGAAAGCAATTCATCACGCGTGAATACACTCACCTTATTGAGGTCATTCAAACCGCACAGATAGCGCACCTTCTGGATGGCCGCCAGCGATTCGTTCTGAGCAGTAATCAACTTCTGGTGTACTTCACCAAATTGTAATTCCACAAATGCTTTCTCAAGAAAATCAATTTCGCCGGCATCGAATTGGCGTTTGGCCGCATCGCGTAAAAACCGTAATAAGCTGTCCTGTTCAAAAAGAAAACTCAACTGCGTTGCTGTGTATTGCGCATCAGCAAGTGCCGTTCGTACTTCCCAAGCGAGCTGTTGCTTTGTCAATTGTAGTTGCGAGCGCGCCATATCCGTTTCGGCTTGTAAAACATTGCGCTGTCGGATATATACTCCGGGAAAATCAATGTTTTGATTGATGCCCAAAGCGTAGAACTCTCCTGTAGGACTTTGAGTGGATATTGCAGGCGCGGGCAAAGAAAACGCAGTCTTCTCCAGTTGGCTTTTCGACTCCACGTTCCATGAATAGGTTTGTATCACCGGATGAACCCTTAAAGCTTCAGCGATGATCTCCTCTTCAGAATACATGCGTTGTGCATAGGACATGAACGATGCAAAAAGTAGAATAAACAATGTACAAGTCGCTCGCACTGCTTCAAAATACGCTAACGCATCAATGGACATCCTTCGATTGGACATATCTATTTTTTTTCTCATAAGACCTCCTTCTTCTGTTTTGAAAAATATTCTCTCAGTGCACTTTCTCCGAATCTATAAAACACGGCGGGCGTGACCAACATATCAAGTAGTGTGGAGGATATGAGTCCACCAAGAATAACTGTTGCCACAGGATAGAGAATTTCCTTTCCAGGAGCCTGGGAATCGAGTGTCAACGGCACAAGCGCAAGTGCAGCAACGAGCGCTGTCATCATTACCGGAATTAATCTTTCCAGCGAACCACGAACGATCATTTCGCGTGAAAATGTTTCGCCTTCATGTTCTATCAGATGAATATAGTGCGAGATCATCATGATGCCATTGCGCGATGCAATTCCTGTAAGAGTGATAAATCCAACGAGTGTCGCGATAGACAATACACCGCCCGTTAACCATACTGCCACAACGCTTCCAATCAGCGCAAGCGGGATATTTAACATGATCTGAACCGTCATACGCCATGACCTGAAGTGCGCATACAACACGACAAAAATTCCTATGAACGCAAGTAAACACATCCACAGGATCTTCTTTGAAGCATCCTGTTGTGCTTCATGTTGGCCACCATAGTTAATGTAAAATCCTTGCGGAGGTTTGATCTCAGCATCAATCCTCTTCTTCATTTCCTCGACTGTTGTGCCCAGGTCTCTACCTGCAATATTGCATGAAATGAAAATTTTCCTTTGCGTATTTTCATGGGAAATATTGTTGATAGCATAAGTGTATTCCACCAGCGCAATTCTTTCCAGAGGGATAAGAGTTCCATCAGGAGCGTCTACAAGCGTCTGTCGTATATTCTCGATATCCGTTCGATTCTCATCCGTTGTTCGCAGCAGAATATCAAAAGTTTTTTGTCCATCGATAATTTGCCCCGTAACTGTTCCATTGTAAAAAACTTCGAGATCATTCGCAACCTTGCCGCTCTGAAGACCATATCTTTTGAGAGCCTCGCGATCAATCTTGATCAACAATTGAGGAACCATTTGCTGGCGCTCCACCTGGACATCTGTTGTTCCTTCGACACTTTTCATCACAGTTGCGATCCTACCTGCGATAAGTCTCATTTCATTGAGATCATGACCGAAAACTTTTACAGCAACTTGTGCCTTCACACCACTCAGCAAATGTTCAACACGATGTGAAATGGGTTGACCCAAACTAATATTCACACCCTGAATCACTTTCAATTCATGACGGATAGATGCAATGATCTCTTCGCGTCTTCTGGTAACACCATCTTTTAAAGTGACGTCAATCTCAGAATTGCTCACAGGCTCGATATGTTCATCCAATTCAGCCCTGCCAGTTCTTCTGCTTACATATTGCACTTCGGGAACGCGCAGTATCAAATTCTCTGCGAGCGTTCCCATACGATTGCTTTCTTCCAAAGATGTTCCCGGTGGTGCATACATATTGATGGTGAAACTTCCTTCGTTGAAAGGAGGCAAGAATTCCGTTCCAAAAAACGGCACTATCGACGCTGCAGTCAGCACCAAAATGAGTGCAATTCCAATAACCATATTGGGACGCTTCAAAGTTCCATGCAACAATCGACGGTCTTGTTTCTTTAGCCAACGCACAAGAAATCCATCGTCGTGTGATGATGACTTCTCTGACTGTAATTCGGCAGACTTTTTCTTTGAGAACAATTTATGCCACCCTCTTTTTTTGCCTTCGCTATCCTCAGAAAGCAGCAAAGAACACAAAGCCGGCGTAACAGTGAGCGAAACGAAAAGTGAGGCAATGATGCTCGTGATATAAGCGATGCCCAGAGGAGCAAAAATTTTTCCTTCAATACCCTGCAAATAGAATAGCGGCAGAAATACGAGTACAACAATGATGGTAGCATAAACGATTGAGTTTCTCACTTCGCTGCTCGCTTCATAAATCACTTTAAGTGTTGATCTCGGCTGTACTTTGGAACGATTCTCTTTTAATCGCCGCAGAATATTTTCCACATCAATGATAGCATCATCCACAAGTTCACCAATGGCAATTGCCAATCCTCCGAGCGTAAGTGTGTTGATTGAAATACCTGCAATCTTGAAAACGATAGCAGTGATCACAATGGAAAGCGGAATGGCTGTCAACGTTATGATCGTAGTTCTAAAATTCAACAGGAAAAGAAAAAGCACAATCACAACTAGGATGAATCCATCTCTGAGCGCTTCTTCAACATTGGAAATTGAGTTTGTGATGAAATGCTTCTGCTGAAAAATTTGAGGATTGAGCTTCACGTCCGGAGGCAAGGAAGTTTGCAATTCAATCAATGCCTTCTCCACTTCGTCAGTGAGAAATACTGTGTTTGCATCGGGTTGTTTTTCTACGGTCATAATAACCGCCGGACTACCGTTAACACCTGCGTCACCACGCTTTGTTTGAGCACCAAACCTCACTTCGGCAACTTGCGACAACAACACCGGCTGCCCTACTTCATTACTTATTACTGTGTGTTTGAGGTCATCAAGATTCATTGCTCTTGCCACATTTCGGATGAACACTTCAGAACCAAAATGATCAAAAAACCCCCCTGAGCTATTATGGCTACTCAGATTCAACGCGCTCTCGATCTGATCAATAGTCAACCCATATTGCTTCAACTTTTGTGAAGACACGAGTACCTGAAATTGAAGCCTGTCTCCTCCTATGGAAATGACTTGACTGATTCCCTTGACAGACATCAATCTTCTTCTGATTGTGAAGTCAGCCAATGTTCTGAGCTCTGCTGCCGAAGTGCTATCAGCAGAAAGTGATATGGACATAATCTGCCCCATGATACTACTCACCGGCCCCATCACTGGCGTGATACCGGACGGTAGTTGAACCGTCTGCAATTTTTCCGCAACCAGTTGTCGGGCGCGATAGACATCCATACCCCACTCGAATTCCACATACACTAATCCTATGCCGATGCCTGAAGTACTTCGCACCATCTCCACTCCCGGCGCGCCATTAAGTGAAGTCTCAACAGGTAAGACAACCTGCGTTTCAATTTCTTCAGGAGCTAGACCGTTGGATTCAAGAAAAATGGTAACACGCGGACGATTGAGATTCGGTAACACATCAACAGGTAAATTGGAAATCGTAATGACGCCATACACCATGATAAACGCAGCTGAAGCAACAACGAAAAGTCTATTCTCTAACGCGAATTTTATGATTCTGTTGAGCATGATAACATGATAAATTGATAAGAAAAATCAGTTTGAAAAAACGACACTGACTTCAACTTGCAAGCCAAAAAAACAAATTGCCAAATTGTAGAAGTGTTGCATGGAAATGCCACGCAAAGAATTTTATCTTGTCATCCCGGCGGCTGCCAAATGGCATCAAGCGCACCGGTCACAACTTGCAGGAGATACGAAGAACGCGCAGGTTCTACAATGGCAAATTGCGAAAAAGAAAATTCAGTGATGGAAGGCAGAACTGCACATACCACCATTGAAACACAACACTGCGGGTCTTTGAAAGGAAGATCGGTATGTGATTCATCGCCCTTGCTGCAACTGCTATGCTGATCGTAGTGTTCGTGAATAAAATGAATGAAGGATAAATCGCTGTGGTCTTCAATATGTTCAATATAATGAACAACCAAAGCAGGCAACTTCAAAAATTCTCTCAATCCGGATTGAGAGAATAGCATGGTAGCGATGATGATATATACCAATGTTCTATTCAACGGTACAATATTAGCGATTTAGCATTGTCGATTATCATACGATTTCGTCAATGATTATGTTCGTGCTCATGATCATGATCTGAAGCATCCGACTCTCCAGAGCCTTCCTCTGCATTGATCACAAATGAAATTGTTTGCAGTTTGCCCTTGTATGAGAATTGAATCCAACCTCTATACATTCCAGGCCTTTCAAAATTGGCGTGCAAATCAAGATTGCCTTCAAATTCTTCAGGATGCACATGGAGGTATGACATATCGTTTACACCGATTACCACCATGTGTGCTTTGGCTCCAAGGAAATTATCCAATTCAGATGTCAAAATTGGTTTACCCTTGTACATCAACGGTGCATCAATGTGCATGCTTTTCTTTGTCACGAACTTTCCACCGCCTGGTTTTAATGTCATGGTAAAATCGCCAACTGAACCCGTCAGGGCTTCTTTTGTCCAGGAAACTTGCTGAACAGACTTTCCATTGACTTGCAAATGCAATTTCTCCAATTGATGACCGGCACC
>JAYTMF010000417.1:0-1150 GCA_043728755.1 Flavobacteriales bacterium | reverse complement strand
CGGCGAGGTTTTAAACCTCGCCGACGTTGAACACAATTTTACGATGATAAATAACAGCATTAAGCTAAAGCGAAATAACTATTTCACCCCTTTTGACGAACCCGTTTCCGCCGATGCATTGCCCCAAAACCTCAATTCGCCTTTCGGAAATGAGCAGTCGCCGATTTGTTTGTTGGCGGTTGAAAAATTGCAGGAATACCTTTTAAATCAACACGATTGGACGCATAATTTCGGATTAGACGCCACGCAAACGGGGACGATTATTGGCAAAATGTTTGGCGTTTTGGTGGTCAAAACGGAGAAAAATGAATTGGGCTATTTAGCCGCTTTTTCGGGCAAATTGGCGGGACGCAATCAGCATCTGAAATTTGTACCGCCCGTGTTTGATACGTTGCAAGAGGGTAGTTTTTTGACCGAAGGGATGATTCAACTTTTGGAGATAAATCGAGACATAAAACGGTTGGAATCTCAAACGATTGTGGATAAACCCACCATTGAAGCGCTCAAAAAACTGAGAAAATCGAACTCCATTGCGCTTCAAGATAAATTGTTTGACCAATACCATTTTTTGAATAAAGCGTTGAAATC
Organism: Flavobacteriales bacterium; assembly: GCA_043728755.1. GTDB lineage: Bacteria > Bacteroidota > Bacteroidia > Flavobacteriales_D > Sanyastnellaceae > JAIBBG01. The sequence continues at coordinate 562 of JAYTMF010000417.1, read as the reverse complement.
CAAGTCTTTACGCAATATTTTTCATGATTACGCGAACCGAAAACCACCGAGCGCGGCGGGCGAATGTGCAGCACCGAAACTGTTTCAATACGCTTTTCAACACAATATGACGCCCATTGCGATTGCTGAATTTTGGTGGGGATTGTCGCCAAAATCGGAACATTGGCAACACAAAAAGTTCTATCCCGCGTGTCAAGAAAAGTGCGCGCCGATTTTGGATTATATGTTGGGTTAAGAGGACGTTTAGGAAATTTTAAACGTTTTCTAAACGCCTAAAACGTCATTTTACGACAAAAATCTTTCCTATACTGAGGGGTCCTCTTTTTTCAGAAAAAACCTTAAAAAAGTAGAATCCCGCCGTCATAAATGCTTGATTGTCAAGCTCTACTCGTTTTTCGCCGATGTTTATTTTTTTCGACAGAATAGAGATTCCGCTCGAATTATAGACTTTGACAACTAAATTTTCTGAAAAACTGTCTTCCAATTCCAAAAATACGTCTGATACTGAGGGGTTCGGAAAAGCGCGTATTTTGGGCGCATTCGTCACGATGTCGGCGTTTTT
>JAYTMF010000416.1:0-2793 GCA_043728755.1 Flavobacteriales bacterium | reverse complement strand
CGACTTTCTCTCTGGCGTTCTTCAAATTCAATATCTACCTTTTGAATTTCAATATCCTTGGCCTTTTTATATGCCGGTAATTCTTTCCCATCATCCCTGCTTTCGGCATCGCTCTTCTTTCTGTCGATGGAAATTTTCGAATTGATTATCCTCTGATCTGCTGCCTTCTTTTCGTCTTTTTCTCGTGTCTGTTCGTTATGCATTCTCGACTTCACTTTGTCCTCATTGTTTTTCCGCACTAGCTCACCATCGAAAGACATTGTTTCAAATTTCTTCTTCTCATTATCAGCCTTCATTTTATTCTCCGCCCGCTGCGTATCACCCTTTCTGGCATAAGTCTCATTATTTTTCTGGACACGCTCCTTTGTCGATTCATTTTCCGAAACTCTTACCACGCGATTCCTGTCATTATCGCCCACCGACTTCAGTGCTTCTTTACTGGATTCGATCTTTTGTTCGTTCTCGATGATTCGGCTGTCGGCCATCTTTTGGTAATCACTTCTATCCTTGTTCACATCCTTCTTCTTGCGATCGTTGTCAGCAATTGACGCATTTTGAATGCTAGTTCCAATGCTCGCTAATTCGTTTTGATTCTCGCGAGCTGTTTTGATGGACGCGACATTTATCGCAACCAAAGCGTCGGCTTCATCGGCCTTCTTCGCGTAGAATCCGATAAACTCTTCTTTCTGCTGTTGCACTTTATCGTTTTTGGCTGCATACTCCTTCTTTGCCGCTTCGCGGTAATAATTCTCCACCTGATCCTCGGCAACCTTGTCCACGTTGGTATCCCAATTCCTCTTTCTTGCTTTCAATTTTTGCTCTGCTGCAAGTCTTTGCTCTTCCAACTCCTGCTGTCTACGCTCAGTGTCCAATCTTTCCTGCTCCAAAGCGAGTCTGGTGCGCTCATTAGCGGCTGCCAATGCCGCATTATTAGCAGCATCGAGCGAATCCTGGATCGCTTTTGATGCGCTGACAGATTTCAATTCTTCTTGCTGAGCCAATAACATATCGATGGTCTGAATCTTTGACTTGGGATACTGAGCTTCCGGTTTTACCAAAAGTGACGCTTCGAATTTAGATTTTGCGTCAAGCAATTGTTCTTTAATAAATAATTGATCGCCGGCGTCGACAAGGTCATTGAACTCCTTTTCAATTCTATCCCTTTCCGCATTGGCTGAAGCGTTGGCTGTGTTCATCTCATTCATCGCATTGCGACTGATGATAAGCGCTTCCAGTTCTGCGATTTTGTCCTTCGGCATTTGTTCGCCGGGTTTCAAACCTGAAGCAGTTTTGTAGTGACTGATTGCTTGATCAAGCTTATCCTCTAACACACTGCGCTCGGCGAGCGCAATTTTGTCGTTGTATTCTTTTTCCAGACGTAATCTTTCTGCTTCATAGGCGAGCATATCCTTCAACGCTGCTTCGGCTTTCAAAATCTGATCTTTAGGATAGCTTTCCGTAGGATACATGGTGGAAGCTTCCTTGTATTTTTCTATGGAAACTGCAAAATCGTCGTTCTTGAATTTTTTATCGGCATCAGCCAAAATAGCGTCGTATTCACCTCTTCGCTTTGCGTCGGCCATGGCAAGCTCTATCTGATACAATTGCTCCTTTGGATACTTCTGTTCTGGCTTGATTTTGACGGCATCCTGATAATTTTTCTTGGCACCCTCATACTTATTATCCTTGAAGGCCACATCGCCATCTTCGATCAACTTCTTGTATTTCGCTTCCTGGTCTTTGCCTTCATTCTCCGCATCCAGTTTTGCTTGTGCATCTGCCAGTTTTACTTTTGCAGGCGCATCGAGAGGGAAAATGGCAAGACCGGATTTATACTTTCCGACGGCATCACCGTATTTCTTTTCAATCATCGCCTGATCCCCTTCTTTGATGTATTGATCAAAATCCGCTTTCAGCTTTGCGAAATTCTTTTCTATGTCATCGAGCCTTTTGAATTCAGCGTCAATCTCCTTTTGCTTTCTTTCGCTGTACCCAAAATCGAAACCCAGCCCATCGCCTTTAGGATCATAGACCGCCTTGGCCATAGGTTCTTTGAGTAGATCTGTATTGAATCCGGGGCGCGAAGGAAAGAGTGTACCGTCTACATTCATGTCAAATCCACCGGCCTTCTCCTCTTGCGGAATATTGCGTGTATCAATCCGAATAATTTTTGACAAATAGTCTGCCTTCGAAAATTTGACATCGTAAACAAATCCGAGGGGAAGTTTGAAATCGTATTTGCCTGATGTACCGGCGTCATAACTATCGAAGGTCGCTCCGTCTTTGAATGCCTGTACGAGACAACCTTCCAGTTTTTTCTTGGTTGTCTGGTCTTTAAGTTGCCCATAAATATGGGCAATCTCGTTTTGTGCTGCAAGCTGACAGAAAGCCACAGCCAACAACAACGACAGCGAATATCTGATCAGTTTATAGTTCATGCCTTCAACGAGTAATTCTCCGTAACGTAAAAGTAGAACAACTTGTTCTCGTTCTTACTGGTTTTCTTTAAAATTATTTGAAGCTGTGAAGGTTTGGTACAAGTTACTTACGGAAAAGATCAACCTTACTTGCAAATAGCGCCATTTAACTTCACTGTGAGCCATTTTTCTTTTTTGCCCTAGCCAGCTCCAAATCAAATTCCCTTTGCCTTTGGGTGCTGTATTTGAAATCAACCGACATGCCGTCACCTGCCGTGTCATATCCGAATTTAACCATTGGTTCTGCTAAGACTTCTTCATTGAAATATGGACTATAAGGCAATAATGCAATATCGACATTGATATTAAAACCGCC
>JAYTMF010000415.1:0-3415 GCA_043728755.1 Flavobacteriales bacterium | reverse complement strand
CTGACATGGGTGCATCTTATTATGAAGGATCCTCCGCATTGTGCGGGGTAATTGACTGCGGTGCCACGGATAAACGTGTGGAATCACCCGTTATCAGCTGCTCCGGTATCGGCAATGTCGAGATTAGTTTCCTTTATATGGAAGGTGGCAACGCTATCGACAATGCAACTCTTTGGTATTTTGATGGAAGTGATTGGAGTATGCTCGTCGATCTTCCAAAAACGGCTTTGACTTGCAGCCCGCAGGGCATCTGGTCGAGTTTCTCAATGCCTTTACCTGCAAGTGCCAATAACAACCTTAATGTGAAGATCGGTTTTCATTGGACAAACAACGATGATCTGGATGCAACTGATCCAAGTTTCGCTGTCGATGGCATTGCGCTCAACGGGGATTTTGGTGTTGACCTCAATCCTCCTGTCGTAATCTGCCCTCCCGATCTTACCATTTTCACCGAAGACTTCTGCGCCCAGGTTGATGACTACAGTGCCGATTTGTTTGTAATGGATGATGTAGATCCCTTTCCTCAAGTTGTGCAATCTCCAGAAACCGGCACTCCGCTGATCCCCGGTGTTTATGTTATTACTTACACAGCAACCGATACCTTCGGCAATAGTGCCGAATGTTCTTTTGAACTCTCTGTCATTGATGACGACGCACCCGTTTTTGATTGCCCGATCAATCTTTCTGTTACCGCTCCTTCTGGTCAGACAAGCACTTTCGTCAATGTACCATTGCCTGCAGTTATTGAGAATTGCGGGAACTTCGCCTTAATAAATGATTTCAATGGTGCCGATATTGCAAGTGGAGTCTATCCATTGGGTACGACAACTGTAGTTTATACCGCCACCGACGATGCGGGGAACTCCAGCGAATGCTCTTTCAATGTTACCGTTTCTCCTTCCAATCAGGATTGCTGCCTCGGAGATTACAATTGCGATGGATTTATCAGTGTGTCGGATTTACTCATCCTCATAGGAGATTTTGGCTGTAGTACCGGATGTTTTGCCGACCTCGACGGTAATGATGTGATCACCGTTGCCGATATGCTGATCTTCACAGGCCTCTATGGCACCACTTGCCCGTAGTGTGCAGCTTTATATACTTGTTATCACTCTTTTGAAGGTCTGCCCAGAAGGTGTTGTGTACATTTGCGCGAATTTATTTTACTGATAAATTCACTAGTTCATGTCTTATCTGTCAGAAAAACTAGTAGGTGAAGGTCTCACTTACGACGATGTCCTCATCGTTCCGGCATACTCGGAAGTGTTGCCGCGAGAAGTCAATATTAAATCGAAATTTTCGAAGAACATTGTTCTGAATACACCCGTGGTCTCAGCTGCTATGGACACGGTAACGGAATCAGAAATGGCCATCGCTATGGCACGTGAAGGTGGCATTGGTGTTATTCATAAGAATATGAGTATTGATGAACAAGCTGCTCAGGTTCGCAAAGTGAAGCGTTCGGAAAGTGGTATGATTCAAGACCCGATCACACTCGAAAAAACTGCCGTCGTTGGTGATGCACTTCGACTCATGGCCGAAAATAGAATAGGCGGAATTCCTGTGATAGATGCCAACGGATTTCTCGTCGGAATTGTCACCAACAGGGATCTGCGATTCGAGAAAGATTTTACAAAGCCCATTGAAAAAGTGATGACTTCGAAAGATCTCATCACAATGTATAAACCTAACGATCTTTCCACCGCGGAAGTCATTCTCCAGGAACATAAGATCGAAAAATTGCCCATTATTGATCCATCGGGAAAATTGATCGGACTGATCACATATAAGGATATCAACAAGCTTAAAAAGTACCCCAACTCGTGCAAGGATTCTTTGGGCAGATTGCGGGTGGCTGCAGCTGTTGGCGTTACTCACGACACAATGCAGCGAGCTGAAGCATTGGTGAAGGCCGGTGTTGATGCGATTGTCATCGATACGGCTCATGGTCATTCCAAAGGCGTTTTGGAGATGTTGCGCAGTGTGAAAAAGACTTTTGGAAGCAAAGTGGATATCGTTGTCGGGAATATTGCCACCGCCGATGCTGCCAACGCACTGATCGAGGCCGGTGCCGATGGCGTGAAAGTGGGAATCGGTCCAGGTTCAATTTGCACCACAAGGATCATCGCCGGTGTGGGTGTTCCGCAATTGACTGCCGTAATGGATGTAGCTCATGGAATAAAGGACAAAGACATTCCCATTATCGCCGATGGAGGAATTCGATTTACCGGTGATATCGTTAAAGCACTAGCTGGCGGTGGATTTGCCGTAATGATTGGTTCCATGCTCGCAGGAACTGAAGAGAGCCCCGGTGATACCATTATTTACGAGGGAAGAAGATTCAAATCCTACAGAGGTATGGGCTCTGTTGAAGCCATGCAGCAAGGTTCCAAAGACAGATATTTTCAGGACGCGGAGGACGATATTAAGAAACTAGTACCTGAGGGAATTTCTGGACGTGTGCCTTTTAAAGGTTCTGTGCAGGAAGTAGTGTATCAGGTCATTGGCGGTTTGCGTGCCGGTATGGGATATTGCGGTGCCTCTGATCTTACAGCACTGCGTAAATCAAAATTCATTCGCATTACAAATGCCGGAATCAAGGAAAGTCATCCCCATGATATTTTCATCACCCGCGAAGCGCCCAATTATAGTCTGAAATAATGGCCGCTGCCACACGGAGACCTTATTTTTCCATTCATTTTAGCCTTCAGTTTCTTGCGATCTGAGATCGTTTGATTTTCAGCTGAATGGAATTGAATTGTCCGCACCTCAAAATGTAATACCGATTGGACAAGCGTAATAGTCCAATCTTTGCTTCGCCAGATTGACCTAAACACTTGTATCCATCGGCATTTACCGCTGTATGATTTCTTAAACATTGGACTGTTTTATAAATCACATCGGTATAATTTGCGCGTTGTACGCTGTTGGTCAGATGTTACATTTGCCCTCCTTTTAAAAAATTAGTTTTAACCGGTATGAAATCAATTCGTCTCTTTCTTTTCACACTCATCGTCCTGAATCTTAGCTTCAATGCTTTTGCACAGGATAAAAATGCCGCCGTTCTTATCGTAGATGGTGAACCAACAACACTCGAAGAATTTGAGAATATCTTCAGAAAAAACAACCGCGACTCTGTCATCACCAAACAATCGTTGGATGAGTACATGGAGCTTTTTATCAATTTTAAATTAAAGGTAAAAGCCGCGCGTGCATTGGGGCTGGATACAGTTACAAAATTCAAAAATGAACTGGATGGTTACCGCGCTCAACTTGCACGGCCGTACCTCACGGATACGGATGTTCTCAATGATCTTGTTCGCGAAGCCTACGAACATCAGAAATCGGAAATTCGCGCTCAACACATTCTTGTGAAGTGCGAAGCCAACGCTGCTCCTGCAGATACGCTCTCAGC
>JAYTMF010000414.1:0-12219 GCA_043728755.1 Flavobacteriales bacterium | reverse complement strand
GACAACAATTCTGTGGATGGCTCTGTGGCGATGACGCAACAGAAATTTCCGTGGGTAAAATGGATCGCCAACAAAGAGAACACTGGATTCTCAAAGGCGAATAATCAGGCTATGAAACTCTCGTCGGGTGAGTATTTTTTGTTGCTCAATCCGGATACAGTAGTTGAAGAAGATACTTTTCGCAAGGTGGTGGCCTTCATGGACGAACATCAGGATGCCGGTGGTTTGGGTGTAAAAATGGTTGATGGGAAAGGGAATTTTTTACCTGAATCGAAACGAGGATTGCCGACTCCTCAAACTTCCTTCTTCAAAATTTTCGGTATTTCTCGGTTGTTTCCAAAGTCAAAATTATTCAACCGCTACCATCTCGGAAATCTCTGCAACGACGAAACGCACGAGATTGAAATTCTTTCCGGAGCGTTTATGCTCATGCGGAAATCAGCTCTCGACAAAGTCGGGCTGCTGGACGAAGCGTTCTTCATGTATGGCGAAGACATCGATTTATCATGGCGCATTATTCAAGGTGGGTGGAAGAATTACTATTTCCCCGGAACAAGAATTATTCATTACAAAGGTGAAAGCACGAAGAAGGGAAGTTTGAATTATGTGTACGTCTTCTACAATGCAATGGTCATTTTCGCGAAGAAACATTACTCCGAAAACAACGCAAGACTCTTTTCTTTTTTCATACACATCGCAATTTGGATGCGCGCTGGTGTGGCCATTCTCAGCAGATTTCTCAAGCGTATGTTTCTTCCGGTGTTGGATATGACTCTTGTCCTCTCCGGACTTTTTCTTGTGAAGGAATTTTACGCTTCTTCCCAACATAAAATTTACGATAACGAATTGTTGAGGTACGCGTTTCTGTCATTCGCATTGATTTGGTGCATAGCAGCGTGGCTCGGTGGCGGTTATGATAAACCCATTCGTCCACTGAAAGTAATCAAGCCGGTGTTGATTGGTTCTGCTGTTGTGTTAATCGGCTATTCGCTGCTACCGGAAAGTTTGCGTTTTTCCCGGGCGATCGTTTTGATGGGTTCGATCATTGCCATCACAGCATTTTTTGTCGACAGAATTGTTCTCAATTTTTTATTGAATGGAGAAAGTGGTCTTGAAAAATCAGTAGCGCGTCGTCTCGCTATCATCGGCAGTCACGATGAATTGCAACGCGTGAAATCAATTCTTACACAGATTCAACAGGAACCCGGTTACATCGCCAATGTTTCTCCGAATGAAATATTGCGTAAAGGTGACATTGGGAACATGCCGCAACTCGATGAGATCGTTCGCATACACAAAATTGATCAAGTCATTTTTTGCGCCGCCGATGTGAGTTCAACCGATATCATCGGTGCGATGAGCAGCATTGCCGACAAGACCATTGAGTTCAAAATCGCTCCACCGGAAAGCCTTTACATCATTGGATCGGGAAGCATCGAGACTAGCGGAGATACATTCATGATGGATGTGAATTCCGTTTCGCTCATTCAGAATAAACGCACGAAACGGATTTTCGATTTGTGCTTTGCATTCGTATTCCTAGTGCTGTGGTTGCTTTCTTTTTTGTTTGTGAAAAAACCATTGGGGCTTCTTGTCAATTGTTTTTATGTGATCGTTGGACAGCGTTCCTGGGTTGGATATTCTCAACAAGGCGAATTGGATCACAAACAACTTCCATCTTTGAAACCGGGCATATTGGATCCTTTAATGGTTCAGCCAGTTGCTTCGCACACTCCTGATAATGCACAGAAATTGAATGTGCTTTACGCTAAAGATTACAGATGGATGAATGATTTTTCTATCGTTTGGAAAGGAAAAAAATTCATCGGACAATCACCTTGTTCAGAGTAGTTCATTGCCGGTTGTTGATTTTCCTGAGTATCTATTTTCGGTGATTTGTTGTTAGTGTATAAAATACACTCATATTTGAATATCATAATACACCTTATCGCATGAGAAGAATTCTACTTGTTGTTATTGCAATAATTTTTATTTCTCCTGAATGGACCTCACAAACCACCGTAAAGAAAGTCGTGCTGCAAGGCTTTTGGTGGGACTATCACAACAACAATTACTCGGATAAATGGGCAAACTATCTCGCCGACCTTGCACCGCGATTGAAAGCGATGGGCATTGATGCGATCTGGATTCCACCAAGTATTAAGAATGAAAGTCCATATTATGTAGGATATTCTCCTTTTGATCTATACGATCTTGGAGACAAATATCAAAAGGGCGCAACGAATACTCGACTTGGAACCAAAGATGAATTGCTGCGAATGATTGCCATCATGCACGCCAATGGTATTGAAGTCATTCAGGATGTGGTATTGAATCATGCCAATTCGGCGGGCAGCGCAAATGGCTCCGGTGGTCAGGATCCGAATTCATATTCCATGGCTTCCAACGCGGGTTATAAGAACTTCAGATACGTTTGTTATTCTTCGCCTGCATCCAGTGAAAGTCAAACCAACTACTGGAACAGAAAGGGAAGATGGCCGAAGAACTACACCAATTTTTATCCCAATGCCGCCAACAATTGCACTTCGGGTGACATCTGTTCTGCGTATTTCGGTCCGGATATTTCTTATGAAAGCACAGCCTATGGCATTAGTAGCAATGTGGTCGGCTTCAATCCTTCGCAATCTTCCAACTACATGCGCAACAATGGTCGCGACTGGATCATGTGGATGAAAAAACAAACAGCAGTGGATGGTTTTCGCTGGGATGCAGTGAAGCATTTTCCAACGTATGTGCAGGAAGATTATAGTTACAACGTGAAGAACGTATTACCGACATGGGCGAAGGGCGGACAGAACATGTTTAATGTTGGTGAGTGGGTAGGAAGTAAAACTGAACTCGATAGCTATGTCAACAATGTGGCAAGCAGTGGCGATAAAATGATGGGCGCATTCGATTTCGGTTTGCGCGCTTTTGACCCTAATGGAGGACTCTATGGGATGGTTTACGGCATGGGAAATTTCAACATGGCGAATCTGCCGGGCGCACAACAGAATGAGCGTGTTTCCTATTACTCATCCACCAATACTTATGTTCACCGAACTGTTCCTTTCATAAACAACCATGATACTTTTCGTCCTCAGTTGAACGCATCAGGAAATTATTCCGGATGGAATTCTTCGCAAGAATTGTCTTCGCACATTGAGCCGAGTGAGCCGCGCTTGTCAGCAGCGTATGCAGCCATGTTGGCCATGGATGGCAATCCGCAAATTTTCTTTGAAGATCTTTTTGATATTGGTTATAACGGCAATCGCTACAATCATGATCCTAAATCGTCTAGCAGCTTGCCTGCAAGAAGTGATCTCATAAACTTAATGTGGTGTCATCAGGTTCTCGATTTCAAATCAGGCCCATATCAGGTGCCACACAGCAGTCAGGATTACCTCATCATTTCCCGCACCGGTAAAGCCATCATTGGTGTTACGGATAGTTGGAGCAATTGGCAAAATCAATGGGTGTACACCAGTTTCGCGGCCGGTACTGTGCTGAAAGATTATTCAGGCGCCAACGGCAATTCAACAGTGACTGTGGATGGAAATGGTTGGGCGCCGATCAATACGCCGCCTGTGAATCCGGCTTTGAATGTTGCAGGTAGAAGAGGTTATAGCGTTTGGGCGCCTATCGGTAAGGATGGCAGTTCTTACATTCCTCCGCGTGATCCAAGTACGACGCAGGAATGGGAAATGGCGGACGACCTGGGCGATAGTCATGTCTATTCTCTCGGACAAGGTGGTGCGATTCCCGCTTCATCAACAAACTTCCGAGCAGTGGGAAAAATTTATGTGGACATGGGCAAGCAAGTGACTTATATCCTTTATCCGCAAAACACCACGAAGAGTTTGTATGTAGGGCTGTATAACAGTGCCGGCACTTTGCTTTCGTCTAAAACCGGAACAGGCAATCTTACGGGTTATTACACTCCAAACTTTACTGGATGGATCACCATCAAAGCACGTAACAGTGTTTCAACAAATCCAATGCAGAAATGCTGGGTGAATGTGAACTATACCGCTCCGCAAAGTATTCTTGGCACCAGTTCTATGTCTGCAGGAAATACATCTTCGGTTTGGTCAGCCAATGGAAAATCTTCAGATTGGAATGATCCATATAACTGGGAGGAAGGAATGCTTCCTCACAATGAAAGTCGGGTGATCATTTCCGGAAATGCGTTTCCTCAGCCTGCCATCGTGGATGATGTGACGATCGCTGATCTCATGGTCGAAGATGAAGCTCATCTTTTCATCAATGGAAGACTGACAGTGACAAATGACATGGTTGCAATGGGTGAAATTTCCGGCGATGGTGAATTGATTCATCATCAGGAAAGCTTCTTGCTGAAGAATAAAACAACGGCGGTTTATTCTGTTTATCCAAATCCAACCGATGGTGCTGCTTTTCTTTCTGTGAATGGTGTTTATGATGTGACGGAAATCATGAAGTTGAATGTGTTTGCTCCTGATGGAAGATTGATTGCCAGCGTGTCCGGCAGCTTTCAGGTGATCAACGAGACGCTTTCACACACACTAGAAGTGATGACATCCGGAGTCTATTTTCTGCATTTGGAAACTAAAAGTTCTCAAGTGTTGAAGTTGGTAAAGAACTAATGTATTGATCGCATTTGTTTGCCGTTGAAGCGGCAACGTGGATAGTGAAATGGTCCTAATATTAATCGGGCCATTTCAAATTAACCCCTCGGTATTTTATACCGATTGGACAAATGTAATAGTGCAATCTTTGCTTCGCTAGATTGAACAAACACGTGTATCCATCGGCATTTGCCACTGTATGATTTCTCAAACACGGGCTTGTTTTATAAATCACATTGGTATTATCTGTTCAATGGTGGGAAATACGTATAGAATGCAGCGTTGCTTAAAAGAGTTGAAAATGTGATTCTTCAGATGTTTCGTTGAAAACGCTTCTCGGTTTTAGATAACCTTCCTTCATCCGCTACATTTGCCACTCAAATAAACGAATCCATCTGTTCATGTCTCAGATAGAATTATTACTGCCCAAAATGGGCGAAAGTGTTGCAGAAGCCACCATCATAAAATGGGTGAAGCAAGAAGGAGATGCAGTGAAAGCTGATGAACCTATCATTGAAATTGCCACCGACAAAGTCGACAGTGAAGTGCCTTCTCCCGAAGATGGTGTGTTGTTGAAGTGTCTGGTGAAAGAAGGCGATGTCGTGCAGGTGGGCCAACCTATTGCATTGATTGGTGTTGGAAGCGCATCTGTTGCAGCGCCTGTACCTGCATCGCCCGCAAAAGCGGAGATGAAAGCTGCTTCACCTACTCCTACCAACGGACATGTTCAAGCTGCTGTTTTAGCTGAACCGATGGCGACCGAAGTGCTGAAGTCCGGACCCGATGGGAAATTCTATTCTCCACTTGTTCGAAACATAGCCAAAGCTGAGCGCATTTCAATGTCAGAACTCGAAAGAATTAGCGGCACTGGTCAAGGTGGCCGTGTCACGAAAAATGATATTCTAGGTTATGTGCAGAATCGCGGAAGTACTCCTGCGCCTGCTGCTAATGTAGTGATTGCTAGTCAACCAAAGGCGGAATCAGCACCAGCTGTAGCAAAAGCAAGACCGGCAATATCTATTGGTGGTAATGACGAAATCATTGAAATGGATCGCATGAGGAAACTCATAGCGGAACACATGGTGATGAGCGTCAACACCTCGCCGCACGTTACCTCATATGTGGAAGCCGATCTTACCAATGTAGTATTGTGGCGCGAGAAAGTAAAGAAGCAATTCGAAGCCAAAGAGAAAACCAAACTCACATTTACACCGATTTTTATTGAAGCAATCGTCCGGGCTATCAAGGATTTTCCGATGATCAATATTTCTGTAGATGGCGATAGGATCATCAAACGTGGAGATATCAATATGGGTATGGCTGCCGCGCTTCCTTCGGGAAATCTTATTGTTCCGGTCATAAAAAATGCCGATACACTCAACCTCGCCGGACTGGCGAAAAAGGTGAACGATCTCGCCGACAGAGCCCGCAATAACAAACTTACACCCGACGAAATTTCGGGCGGTACATACACCATCACCAACGTTGGCAGTTTCGGAAATGTGATGGGGACACCAATCATCAATCAACCTCAGGTGGCCATTATGGCCGTGGGTGCAATCAGAAAAAAACCGGCAGTCATAGAAACACCTTCCGGTGATTTTATCGGTATCCGACACATGATGTTCTTGAGCCACAGCTATGACCATCGTGTAGTGGATGGAGCGCTGGGTGGCCAGTTCGTTCGTCGTGTTGCCGACTACCTCGAGAACTGGGATATCAACAGGGAGGTATAACCTTCACCGAATTTAGTTTTTTACAGTTCTGAAGATTATATATCTTCGGGCGCGCAAACCATTGTTGACTTTACTATATTATTATGATGAAGAGCTTTTCCTACTCTCTACTTTTTATTGTTGCTTTCACGCTGAAATTTAGCGCAGGTACTGCTGTTACGCCACGCTTTGACTTCCATGCCAAGTTCATTGAAGCAAACCGACTTATGGAGGAGAGGCTCTGGACACAGAGCATCAATACATGGCGGGAAATTCTTGAAAATGAACCGAATAATACCAACGTCAACTATAAAATCGGGTATTGTTTTTTGCAAACTGCCAACTCCAAACTCGAAGCCTTACAGTATCTGGAAGCGGCCAGTGTAAAAAAATTCAGTAAGAATTATGATGAATACGATCCTACGGAAAGAAGGGCACCGGTGAAAACATTGTTTTATTTGGGAAGAGCTCAAGCACTGAATCTTCAATTGGATGAGGCTATTGCCAGTTACGAGAAATTGCAGAAAATGCTTGGTAAGAAACACCTCATGTATACAGAGGCTATGCGAGAACTTGAAATGTGCCAGGAAGCGAAAGTGCAAATGGCCAATCCGAAAAACTATATCATCACGAATATTGGACCGGTTGTCAATCAGGAATCAAATGACTATAGCCCGGTGCTTTCTCTTGATGAAAGTACTTTGTTCTTTACAAGCAGAAGATTGAGAGCGGATTCAACGAATTCTGCCATTCGCGATCTGGAGACAGGTGAGTTCAAAGAGGATGTTTACGTTTCATTCAAAAATGAAGAAGGAGTATGGACAGATCCCGAGATTCTAAATTTAAATACAGATGCGCATGATGCGACGATTTCCGTTTCTCCGGATGGTCAAACGCTCTTTATTTACCGCGATAACTATGGCGATGGCCAAGTGATGGAGAGCGCGCTTATCGGTGAAACCTGGAGTGAGCCCATGATGCTAGGCTCTGACATCAATACTTCTGCATGGGAAACACATGCTACAGTTTCTGCCGATGGCAATACATTGTTTTTCGTTAGTGACAGAGAAGGTGGATATGGAAAACGTGATATCTATAAGTGTGTGAAGCTTCCCAATGATGAGTGGAGCCTTGCATTGAATATCGGAACTCAGATCAACACCATTTACGACGAAGACGCTCCGTTTCTCACAGCAGACGGTAAGACGTTGTACTTCGCTTCCAAGGGTCACAATTCAATGGGTGGATTTGATATTTACTTTTCAAGGCTGGGTGATGACAACGAATGGGGAGCTCCAGTGAATATGGGATATCCGCTGAACACTGTAGACGATGACGTGTTCTTTGTTCCGATGGCTGACGGTCGTCGTGCATATTATTCTTCCGAAAAGGATGGCGGTTATGGACTGAAAGATATTTATCTTGTGGATATGCCCGATATCACCAACGAAACGCAGTTGGCAGTGTTGAAGGGTTTTATCATCACTCAGGAAGGCGAAGAATTGCCTGATGATCTTCGCATACTTGTTACCAATAATAAGAGCTCCGAAGTTTCGGAATACAGACCGCGTAAACGCGATGGTGGTTATTTGGCAATCCTGAATCCTTGTACTAGCTATCACATCGAATATTACAAAGGCAAGGAGATGATCAAGGATGATGATATCAACGTGCCATGTGAAAGTGCATTCCAGGAGATCGAGCGCGAGGTATTCCTCGTTCCGGTTACAATGGCTACAGGAAAGCCTAAAGAGGAAGAAGTACCGATTATCGACGAGCCGGTTGACATTGTGACCCCACCAGATGCTGTTGTCGGTGATATCAAAGATTTCACATACAATTCTAAAAACCCGATCAATCGCCAGTACATTCCTGAAAAGGGATTCGCTCAGTATTCGCGGTATTTCGTGTACGACTTCCACCAGTTTGGTACTACTGAAAGTGAATTCGCGCTATTCATTCGCGATGTGGATGCTATCGTCAAGTCGGGAAAGACTCCCATCATCACCGTTGAAGCCTCAGCATCGAAAGTGCCTTCTTCTAAATTCAAAACAAATCAGGAACTCGTGGACAACAGAAATAAAACGGCGCACGATCAAATCCGTGATGAATTGATGAAGTATAATAAAGTGGAAGGAAAGGATTATAAATTTGGTGAACCAACCAAGTTAGTGCAAGGTAAAGAATACGAAAAGGATGCTCAGAAGAACCGCCTTATCTATGAGCAATACCAATACATTAAAGTGCGTGTTCAGGGATGATAAGTGACCGCAGGATTTTCACTTTTCAGAACCGGATACAAAGAATATTTCATGATGAAAAAGAAGAAACCCCTCGGACACTCCCGTCCGGGGGTTTCTTTTGCTACCCTGGTCGACTAATGCCGACCACTACTCTGTGTGTGTTGAACGCAATGTGATTTAATAATATTTTAGAAGAACAAAAAAATAATGAAACTCAATTTAAAAAGACCACTGGCATTCTTCGATCTTGAAACAACAGGTACGGATATCGGAAGAGATCGCATCGTGGAGATAGCTGTCGTGAAAGTGGCTATAGACGGGCAAATCGCCACTTTGCCTGCAGCTCGTGGCCGCGAGAATCGTTGGCTCATCAATCCCGGCGTACCCATTCCATTGGAAGCTTCTCTCGTGCACGGCATTTACGATGCGGATGTCAAGGATGCGCCGACATTCGCCGATATCGCCCCGAAATTGTTCAAGCTTCTTTTTGACTGTGATCTCGGTGGTTTCAATTCAAACAGATTTGATATTCCTTTGCTCGCTGAAGAATTTTTACGCGCGGAAATTGACTTCAGTATCGAAGGGCGCAACCTCGTGGATGTCCAGGTTATCTTTCACATGATGGAACAGCGCAACCTGAAGGCAGCATACAAATTCTATTGTGGAAAATCATTGGATGGTGCCCACGAAGCGCTGCCCGATGCTATGGCGACATTTGAAGTATTCGAAGCCATGCTCGATAAATACGACGGTGTTCAGGTGGATGATGGCAAGGGAAACATCACTGTGCCTGTGCAGAATGACATGGAAGTGATCCACAATCTTTGTGAGAGAAGGAAGAAGGTAGACTTTGCCGGTCATCTTGTGTTCAACGAAAACGATCAAGCTGTTTTCAATTTCGGGAAGTATAAAAATATGACTGTCGAAGAAGTGCTTTCTAAAGACACAGGATATTTCAGTTGGATGATGAATGCGGATTTCCCTCTCTACACTAAAAAAGTAATGAAGGAGTTACGCGACAAAATGAGATCATAGCGTATACACTTTTTGAGAAGTCTTTGATCAATGAAATAATTGTACTCTGAAGTCAACCAGGAAACATATTACTGTATTGGTGAGCAATGATCTTCAGCACGATCAACGCGTGAGAAAAGTCTGTGATACATTGCTCGAACTAAATTATAATGTTCTTCTCGTTGGAAGAAAGCTGGCATCGAGTGAGGAATTGAATCGACCCTATCCCACGAAACGGCTTCGTTTGTTCTTTACGAAAGGTGCATTGTTCTACGCAGCGCTCAATGTGCGTTTTTTCTTTTTTCTTTTGTTTCGCAAAACCGATGTGATTCTCGCCAATGATCTAGATACGCTTTTGCCTGCGTTCCTGATTTCAAAATTGAAACGTGTTGATCTTGTTTATGACAGTCACGAATATTTCACCGAGGCAGAAGGGCTTACAGGTCGAGGATTTCAAAAAAGTGTCTGGTTATGTATTGAGAAGTGGATCTTTCCCACATTGAAAAAAGTTTATACAGTGAACGAAAGCATTGCTTCTATTTATCACAAGCTTTACAATGTAGATGTCAAAATAATTCGCAATATTCCAGTTCTAAATCCTCTCGTCGATGTACGTTCGAGATCTGAACTGGGACTGCCCGAGAACAAAAAAATTATATTACTTCAGGGTGCATTTATTGATCCGGATCGGGGAGGAGTGGAACTGATTGAGGCGATGAGTTCTCTGGAGGATATTTTACTCCTCATCATTGGTTCGGGCCGCGATATCGATCATCTCAAATCACTCGTGGTGAAATGGAATTTGGAAGAAAAGGTAAAGATCTATGGCAAAATGCCTTTCGATGAATTGCGACAATACACATTGAATGTGGACCTTGGTCTTTCACTCGATAAACCGTTGCATTTGAATTATACGTTGTCGCTACCCAACAAATTGTTTGACTATATACACGCCGGAATTCCGGTGCTAGTTTCAGATTTGCCAGAGTTGAGAAGGATCGTCGTTGACTTCGGTGTTGGTATGGTCGTGAATACTGTTGAGCCGCAATCGCTTGCTATTGCTATAAAAACGGCGCTTCACCATCAGGATTATTTCCTATGGAGGCAAAACTGCATCCTCGCACGTGAGCAATTGAATTGGAGGAATGAAGAAAAAGTACTGCGTGAGATTTACGGATGACAGGATTCGTACGTACTTATAATATCTGCGAAAAATATTAGAAGTGCATATAAGAGGTGATCTTCTTGAAAATGTATTTACCGGCGACAACCGGAACACTAATCAGCCAGAATAAAAATCCCATTCGTTTTTTTTTCATACGCAATTCTTCAGCGTAAAGTTGGCGATCAAAGCGCTTCGATATACCCTGCGCCTGACAAACGGCCACAACAACATCCACTTCCTGCCATTTTATTTTTTCTGAATACAGCTTGAGATGAAGATCATAATCGGCTAACACTTTTAGTGATGTATCAAATCGAAATGATTGAAACAGCGAACGGTGATAGAAGACAGCTTGCTGATGAAGCGTATTGCGCCAACGTATTGCATGGTCGAAGCGGCTTTTGTGTAGCTCTGGAATTCGCGGGTGCAGTCGACCTACATTTTTCACTTGTCCAAATATGATTTTGTCATGCTTGTTTCCTCCGCTGAATATCTTCTCAATTATGCCTGAACTATGGAAACGATCATCAGCTCCGAGGATGTAAATCCATTCTCCCTTTGAAACAGCTATGCCTTTGTTGATTGCATCGTATACTCCAGTGTCTTTCTCCGTCTGGAAATGTGCAATGCGGCCATTGAATGACTTAATGATTTCAATGCTGCCATCATTTGAACCGCCGTCAATAATAATAAGTTCCTTGTTTGAATAGGTTAGCTGCAGAGCGCTTGCAATAGCATTTTCAATTGTTGCTACCGCATTATAAACCGGAAGGATGATGCTCACCAAAGGCTGGTTGCTCATGCATGTACACTTTCAAATTGTGAAATATCCGAGGTTTCTCTGATCTCTGTTTCATCGCAAATGATGATGCGACTTTTGAATTTTTGCATAGTGTGAAAGTCATGCGACGCCATCAATACAGTTGTGCCGGCGCGGCTGATTGCGAGCAACAGATTGAGAATTTCATGACTTGTTTTGGGGTCGAGATTTCCTGTGGGCTCATCAGCGAGGATCAATTGCGGTGTATTCAAAAGCGATCGAGCAATAACAACGCGCTGTTGCTCACCTCCACTTAATTCATGCGGCATCTTATAGCCCTGATTTTCCAATCCGACAAGATCGAGCACACTTTGCATTCGACTTTCCATAGCTTTCGCATCAGTCCATCCTGTAGCACTCAAAACGAACGCTAGATTTTCATTCACTGATCTGTCGGTGAGCAATTCGAAATCCTGAAACACGATGCCCAGTTTGCGGCGCAAATACGGTATCTGTTTTTTCTTCATCTTGGTCAGATCATAACCGCAGCATTTGCCCGCACCGATTCTTAATGGTAGTTCAGCGTAAAGTGTTTTCAGCAAACTGCTTTTGCCGCTTCCCGTTTTTCCAATGAGGTAGATGAATTCCCCGGCGCGTACTTCGAGATTCACATCTTTGAGTATGACGTTTTCTTTCTGCCTGATCTCGGCATGTT
>JAYTMF010000413.1:0-1500 GCA_043728755.1 Flavobacteriales bacterium | reverse complement strand
GGATAGGAAAACGAGTCACAACTCAATGTCACATCTTCCGGAACTCCATGAATGATCGGCGCTATTGTATCGGTAATTGTTATGATCTGCGTTGCACTGGAAGTGTTACCGCATTCATCAGAAGTCACCCAGGTTCGTGTAATAACGCTGTTACAATTATCACCGCTCATCTGCTCTGACAAAACAGAAACCAGATTCATGGAACAATTGTCTGTTACTACAGGTTCTTCAATAAAGATCGGAGCACTACAATCCAGTTGGAGGTTGGCAGGTACATAAGAGAACAACGGTGCCTCGTCATCAGAAATGTGAATCAATTGTTGAAATGAAGATGTGTTACCACATGGATCAGACGCAAACCATGTTCGCTCTACATCGTGATTGCAACCAGAAGAAATCATTACATCACTATGAGTAATCGAAACTTCAGTGTGACAAGCATCGCTCACCTCAACAGCAAGTATCGCAAATGCGTTGCAACTCGCATTGATCTCAGACTGCGCATTGAATGCCGGTGGAACATCATCACTCAATGAAAGTAATTGAATATGTGAGACAGAATTACCGCAATGATCAGAGGCTGTCCATGTTCGTGCGATGTTTACTGTGCAACCGTCAACTTGTGTTGTTTCGCTAAAACTCACCACTACTGATGCGTCACAATTATCAGAGGCCGTCAAGACAGGAGCGGCCATCAATTCATCACATTGCCCATTAAAATTCGCCGGCAAAGAACTAAGAACGGGTGCAACTTCGTCCACAAATTGTATGGTCTGAACAGCCATCGATGAATTCCCACAAGCATCAGACGCCAACCATGTTCTGATCAATGTCGAGCAATCGCCTTCGCTTATCTGTGTCTCTTCTGTTTGGATCAATGTAACATCACCGCAATTATCAATAGCCACGGCTTCATCATTTGGAACACCCGACCCGCAAGTCAATATCCAGTTAGCGGGAATAAAAACAAATACCGGAGGTTCATTATCAATGATCGATATCGTTTGCTGAAAACTTGAACTATTGCTGCAGTTATCTGAAGCGATCCATGTGCGCAAAATTTGAATCGCACAATTACTTCCACTTTGAACATCTGTAAATGTCAAATCAACTACACTTCCGCAGTTGTCAGTAACAGAAGGAATGGGAACTTCACCGCTAACACAACTAAATTCAAAAGAGGTCTGACCTGAAAATTCCGGGTTTGTGTGATCGTCAATAGTGATATGCTGTTGAACTTGAGTGGTGTTGCCGCAATGATCTGTTGCTACCCACGTTCGCTCAATGATCTGACCGCAATTTGTCTGCTCTACCGTCTCATTGAATGTTACTACCGGTGCCGGATCGCAATTGTCTGAAGCCACGATATTCATGTCCGGAATGTTATCTCCACATTCAAGTTGCACCATTGTCGGAAAATTCGCGAATACCGGAGCCACGGTATCTATCACTGAGATCAACTGAGTGAATGAAGTTGAATTTCCACATTGATCTGTCGCA
>JAYTMF010000412.1:0-2138 GCA_043728755.1 Flavobacteriales bacterium | reverse complement strand
TTATCTTCTTTTACTTCTTCGAAATCAACATCCGTTACCTCTGCATCAGTAGCTGGGCCAGCGTTACCGGCATCTCCGGCATTTGCATTCGAAGCATCGTTACCTTGCTTGTTATACATCTCTGTAGAAGCAGCACTGAAAACATTGTTGAGATTTTCGATTGCAGACTTACAAGCTTCCATGTCCTTTTCGGCGTGTGCTTTTTTCAAAGTATTTAACGCATCTTCGATCGGTTGCTTTTTATCTGCTGGAATCTTATCTCCAAATTCCTTCAATTGTTTTTCAGTTTGGAAAATCAAACCATCTGCCTGGTTGATCGTATCCACTTCCTCTTTCATTCGACGATCTGAATCTGCATTTTCTTCTGCTTCACGCTTCATTTTTTCAATTTCCTCTTTGCTAAGTCCTGAAGAAGCTTGAATACGTATGTTCTGTTCTTTGCCTGTAGCCTTATCTTTTGCACTCACGTGAATAATACCGTTCGCATCAATATCGAAAGTAACTTCGATCTGAGGAACACCACGAGGTGCCGGTGGAATGCCGTCAAGGTGAAATCTTCCGATCGTGCGGCTATCCTTGGCCATCGCTCTTTCTCCTTGCAGTACGTGAATCTCTACACTTGGTTGACTGTCGCTTGCTGTTGAGAATGTCTCACTTTTCTTTGTAGGAATAGTGGTGTTAGCTTCGATCAATTTGGTGAGAACACCGCCCATTGTTTCGATACCTAAAGAAAGTGGAGTAACATCCAAAAGCAATACGTCTTTCACTTCACCTGTAAGAACGCCACCCTGAATTGCTGCACCAATGGCTACAACTTCATCTGGGTTCACACCCTTTGACGGCTCTTTGCCACCGAAGAATTTCTTTACAGCCTCTTGAATTGCAGGAATACGAGTTGATCCTCCAACGAGAATGATCTCATTGATATCCTTTATAGTAAGACCGGCTTTCTTAAGTGCGCTTTCGCATGGAGCAATAGTGCGCTGAATCAAGCTGTCGGCGAGTTGCTCAAACTTAGCACGCGTAAGTGTTTTCACAAGGTGCTTCGGAATACCATCAACTGGCATGATATAAGGAAGATTGATCTCCGTGCTTGTAGCAGAAGAAAGTTCAATCTTCGCTTTTTCAGCACCTTCTTTCAATCTCTGGAGTGACATGGGATCTTTAGTCAGATCGAATGAGTTTCCGTTTTCATTCTTAAACTCCTGAACCAACCAATCAATGATTACCTGGTCGAAGTCATCACCACCGAGGTGAGTATCACCATCGGTTGACAACACTTCAAAAACGCCCTCGCCCAATTCCAGGACAGAAACGTCGTGTGTACCACCACCACAGTCGAAAACTACAATCTTGATGTCATGTGCTTTTTTGTCAAGTCCATAAGCCAGTGCAGCGGCAGTTGGCTCGTTGATAATTCGTCTTACTGTAAGACCTGCAATTTCACCGGCTTCCTTTGTCGCTTGACGTTGTGAGTCGTTGAAGTATGCCGGTACCGTAATAACTGCTTCCGTCACTTCATATCCGAGGTAATCTTCCGCAGTCTTCTTCATCTTTTGAAGTATCATAGCTGAAATCTCCTGTGGAGTGTACATTCTATCGTCGATTTTCACACGTGGTGTGTTGCCATCACCTTTGACAACCTGATAAGGAACACGCGAAGCTTCCTTTGCACATTCATCAAAGCTGTTGCCCATAAATCTTTTGATAGAAGAAATGGTTTTTGTGGGGTTCGTGATCGCCTGACGTTTTGCAGGATCACCCACTTTGCGTTCGCCACCTTCCACAAAGGCTACTACAGAAGGAGTTGTTCTTCTTCCTTCGCTGTTAGCGATCACTACTGGTTCATTACCTTCCATAACAGAAACACAGCTGTTTGTGGTTCCAAGGTCAATTCCTATTACTTTACTCATGTTGTTGGTTTTCTTTTTATTTCACTTTTTTCGAGCATGACGCGGCAGTCAATGTTAATGCCATCGACAGGAAAGCGACCGAATGTCAGCATTCATGTCAGATTTTACCCGCAGTGCTGTTCATGTTGTCAGATTCCGGGGTAGCATCAATGTTCAGGAAATTCACAGGATAGGCAATCGACTTCGCGTAAAGCACGTCATGGTTAACTTTCCGAGAAAAACGCA
>JAYTMF010000411.1:0-2325 GCA_043728755.1 Flavobacteriales bacterium | reverse complement strand
GTCTTTTCGGACAGCCCTTGTCAAAGGAATTAGCTATAAACGGTATTTACTTTCCGGAAGCCATGTAGTATGGCTGTGCCAGTTCATAAAACTTTTCTTTTGCGCGCTCGGTGTATTCTACGTCCCAGGCCATATCGCCATTTTTGTAACTGCATTTAGCAAAGGGTACGCTACATAGTGCGAGGATATCGTCGTTTTCAAATTTCTTAAATAAAGAAACGTCGGTCAGACATTTCATTGCTGCATCTGTCTCGGGGAATTGCATATTGCGACAGTCCACTTCGAAGCTTTTGCAGAAGTATCCATCCTTTTCAAAGTTGACACTATACTTTGCGCCTGATTCAAGCAACACAGCGTAAAAACCCGACTCACGACCGGTTACAGTATTGATGAGCACATCGCCTTGATAAACGTAAACGGTAACATTCTTGAGTTTTTCCGGGTTCTTTTGTTTTCGCGGTTTCTTCACATCACCTGAAGGATCTACGAAAATGCCTTCTTCAACATAACCATAGAAGAGCACCTGAGGTGTTTGCGCCATGGCATACATTCCGATAAGAAGGAACAGTGTGACTGCATGTAATTTTTTCATTGGATGACAGAGTTAATCTTAATAGACTTAAACCCTAACATTCAAAAAAAGGTTACATTATTTCTGAAAACGGCGGGACAACGCTATTATTCGTGATCTCTGACTTGAAGTTTGCCCTCAGGAATCACAAGGTCGATGGCAAGAGAATCTTTGACTTCCTGATCCATGCCTGTGATGAATTTCGTGAGATCCGGCTGACCTGCATCGACCCAAGCAGTGTACCAGTAACTTCCGACAGAAATCACTGCCGTGCGCATGCGGCGTTCCACCTGACCGTCCAGCATGTGGCTGTATTCGCGGCTGTATTCTGAAGAATAGACTTTCAAGTTCATCTGCCCGCGCGTTTCGTATGAATACTTCTGATCTTCCGGGAATTTGGCGTTGAGTTCGCGCTCAAAACCCAAAACGGAATCCACTGCGGCAAAGCTCTCTTCAACGCGATCCCAGATGAAGTTCTGTGTGGACTTGATGTAAAAAGATTTCCCAACAAAAAAGTCGTAATCATTGACGTAAAGCTCAACCAGTCGGCTTTCCCAAAAACCGTGGATGCCGCGCTGATTCGTCTTCTGACCGTTGTAGTTACTCGTGGTATGCAAAGGCACGTGAGCATCACCTATGTAATGACCTAATTCCGCAGATAATCTCAGTACGCGTGCTATGTCGTCATTTTTGAAAGCCGTTGTCAATCTCGAAGTCACATTGTAAACATTCCAGGGAACGATACCATGCGCGCGAAGAGAATCTTCACTGAATTTCGCTACAGCGTCGGTCCAGCGCCGGGGAACATTGTCAAAAGGGTAGGGTAACTCCGCTGTGATATAGCGATCCATGTCGATATAATGGCATTCTGCTTCACCTTTTACGCCATAACGTCTTTTGTCGGGGTCGACAGAATGCTCTATGAGGTAGTCCATGTTCGCCTTGTAAAATCCGAACATCTCTTTGGGCAAAGTGTAGATGGCCAATTCATTGATCTTCTTGTGGCCGAAAAATCCCCAGGTGGCACCGCTATCAGTGCAATTGTGGACAGGCATCGGCTCAGCGGATTTGAATGACATGAGCAGGCACAACGAACCAACCAAGATCACCCAAGTCACGAATAATTTATTGATTTGGAAAAAGCCGCCACTCATGTAGTCTGATTCACTTTGATATTTTCATCCTCTCTTATTGTCTTGGATTTAAAATCCAGCTTGACCAATGCGCCATCCTTTAAAATAGGAATGCATGGTACGGTGTTCAAGGTAAGGCAATATTTCACATCCTTTTGAATGTTGAGTTTGATCAGCCTTCTTCTATGCGAAGAAGATCGGAGGAAACTCCAAAGGTGTTCCTTTGCAGAACGGTAGATGAATTTCGCCGCTACTGTGCTGTCTTCGTTGCTGCGGAACTTACGCGTTTCGAGAAGAATATCAGCAATAGCGCCACCGCAAATGGTGTCTTCCAGATTCACTTTGTCTTTCCATCCGGAAGCCAACACAAGCGTATTCTGATGTTGCTCAATGAGGAATTCACAAAGAATATCCAGGTTGTTGAGACAACCGATCACGACGAGTTTTTTCTCACTCGCTATCTTAATGGCCTTGGTGCCGTTGGTAGTAGTGAGCACTACCGTTTTCCCTTTCATTTCGGGATTCATGTAAGCATAGGGCGAATTGCCGAATTCAAATCCTTCAACCACCTGACCATCACGTTCGGCACCGGCGATAAAGCCTTGTGCACGATAAGCATTG
>JAYTMF010000410.1:0-2189 GCA_043728755.1 Flavobacteriales bacterium | reverse complement strand
CTATCGCTATGCGATCCACTACTACTTCAATATCATGAATCTTATACCTGTCGAGTTTAAATTCTTTGGTCAACTCCACAATTTCTCCATCCACTCTTGCGCGCAAATATCCTTGCTTTAGAATGGATTCGAAAAGTTCGCGGTAATGTCCTTTGCGACCTTTCACCAATGGAGCGAGCACGATGATCTTTTCACCTTTGTATTCTTCCAAGATGAGTGTTACGATCTGGTCGTCGTTGTAGCGCACCATTTTTTCATCCGTTACATACGAATAGGCATCGGCAGCGCGGGCATACAACAAACGCAGAAAGTCATAGATCTCAGTAATCGTTCCGACGGTCGATCGCGGATTGCGGCTGACCGTTTTTTGTTCGATGGATATCACCGGTGAAAGTCCGTTGATCTTGTCTACATCCGGTCTTTCCATCTCACCAATGAACTGGCGTGCATAAGCACCAAACGTTTCGATGTAGCGTCGCTGACCTTCAGCATAGATGGTATCAAAAGCAAGCGATGATTTTCCACTTCCACTTAAACCCGTGATCACTACGAGTTGATTGCGTGGAATATTCACGTCGATATTTTTCAGATTGTGCTCTCTGGCACCAATGACTTCAATGATTTCTTCTGCAACTTCCATAAGGGTTCAAAGATGGGATGGAAGGATAACAATCGCAAAGAAGATTTGTTGACAAATGTCCTGATAGTCTCACAATGGCTGCTACACTGATGCGTTGCGGTCAATTTACCCATTCAACAAATTCAAACTAACAAGTGGAGTAGGAGCTATCCAATCATTTCACCGACCTTTGGCAGTCAATTTCTTTGCGACAGCAATGCATTATAAATCCCTCATATTCTTCTTCCTATTCATAGCAACAGCGAATTCGAATGCTCAGCACCGCGCTGATTCCCTGTTGGTCATTCTTCGATCTGCACATGAAGATACTTCTAAGGTGAATGCACTCAACGCCCTCGGGCTTGAACTGATGGAAAGCAGACCTGATACTGTTGTGATTCTTTCCGACGAAGCGTATGCGCTGGCAATGAAATTGGGCGATCATCTGGGCGCTATTGATGCAACGAATAATAAAGCAAAAGCAATGATGAACCTCGGCGAGAACAAAGAGGGGTTGCGTCTTGCTATTGAACTGATCCGTACCTGTGACCAATTGATGGTTACTGACGACATTGCTCTGAAAAATGCATTGCTGAACCGTGTTGCGGCTGCGAATGATTTGATGGCTGCCTTCAGTGAGTTGCAGGGCAATGAACTCGAAGCATTGCGATATAGAAATGAAGCGTTGCAAATCTGGAAGACACGAGGAGACAAAAGAGGTGCGGCGGATACTCATTATAGTATTGGTATTACATACGAGAACCAGAGCAATTATAAAAAGGCCGTGGAGCATTACCTGGAGGCGCTAAAGATTTATGAAGCATTGCGGCATGAACGCCACATGACCTCAATCCTTCCGCGTATTGGCAGCATGTATGAAGACCTTGGAGATGATACAAAGGCATTGGAATTCAACTTGCGCGCATTGAAGTTGAGTGAGGCTCTGGGCAATGCTGTGGAAAGTTCAGCGCTCTTCAGTGACCTTGGTCGTATCTGCGCAAGGCTTAAGCAATTTGACAAAGCGCTGGAATATTTTGGTATGGCACTTTCCATGGCTGAGTCTGACGGAGATCATCGGGTAGCCGCTCAACATCTTGGTGACATTGGTTCGGTTTACGCAGCGAAGGGCAATGATTCAGATGCACTCTCCTATTATTTCCGAGCTCTCAAGCTTTCTGAAGAAATAGGCAACCAACAGGGCAAGGCGAGATTGCTTGCAGGCATTGGCAATGTACACGCGAAGGTCGGAAAATTTAAAGAGGCGGAAGAAGAGTTGCAAAAAGCTGTAGCATTGGGCGACAGCATCGGCGCAATAAATGATTTGTGGTATTTCGAGGAGTCACTCTCACGATTGTATGACACCACAGGTAGATATGAGCTCGCATTAAGTCATTACAAGAGATCTATGGCGTTGAGGGATACGCTGTTCAACCAAGAGAAGGATAAGGAGCTCACCCGAAAGGCAATGAATTATGAGTTTGATCAAAAGGAATCGCTCGCAAGAGCCGATCAAGATAAGAAGGACGCCATTGCACGAAAGGAGATGCAGAAACAGAAAATTTTGAGCACC
>JAYTMF010000409.1:0-2925 GCA_043728755.1 Flavobacteriales bacterium | reverse complement strand
TGATCAAGGTGACGCAGACGGCGTCATATTGCGGTGGAGCTAGACCACCTGATGAGTTGCTCAATGAACTGAGAACCGAAAAACCACTTGCCGGTGTGGATGTCTTTATCAGGTCGGGAACGGTTAACAATCCCGAAGATAAAATTCTTACCCAAGCCAAATCAGACAGGAATGGTGTGGTCGCTTTGAATCTACCAAAAGGCAATTTCTATATGGTGTTTGGAAACAAGAAGAATAGAGATTTCAGCGATGAACTGATCAAAACATATGAAGTAAAGTCGGAAAATTATTCCGCCGTCAATAAAACCTGTCTGGAAGAATGGTTGAAGCAACCTGAGTTGTTGATGGAAATAAAGGGGCAAGGCGATTCCTTTACAGTGAACTGGAATCAACCATGTCCATGGCATGCTGTTCCATGCACCAGTTATACCGGCCCATTGCCTCCTTAAGAAGGTATTGAGCCTCAACGAACGAAGCATGCATTTGATGGTCGGCAATAACTTAGTAACTCAATAACAAACTGCAAAATAGGTTACATAAGAAAGGCCATCCGTTTGGATGGCCTTTCTTGTATCCTACAAGGTAATTATTTCTTACCAACTAATTCGATATTCATAGCGATCTCATCAGAAAGCACTTTGTCTTTTACGGGCATTGAAAATGCAACACCATATTTCTGACGGTCGAATTTCAAGGTGCCATTCAACTTCACGTTCTCGCCTTCCAATGCAACAGTAGAAATTTCAAGTGCTTCGGGATTTGTTTTACCACGAACAGTTAGGTTACCGTTCACAGTGTTTCCATTCACCGAAGTGATTTCAAATGATGCTTCCGGGCTGCTTGCTGTATCAAAGAAATCAGGAGAGCTAAGGTGACCCACCAGATTCGCTGCAGTATGTCCATCAGGCTCTGTGTAATTGGCATCCGTTGGCGTGATGCTATTCATATCGATAACAAAACTGCCTCCCATTACTTTACCATCTTTCAAACTCACAGTTCCGGACTTTAAAGTTACCAATCCGCTGTGAGAATAGAGACCAAGCATGGTTCCTTCCCACGCTACTTTGCTGGCTGAGGGATCAACTGTAAGTTTTGCGTCTCCGGTAAGCGCGGTTATAGGTGCTTTTGGAGTTTCCGGTTTGCTTTCGCCACAAGAAGCGAAGATGAATGCTACGGATGTACATGCGATTAAAAGATTTCTTTTCATGGGTGTTTTTTTGGATAAATATTAATTTTAATTGAGGTTACAAACCTCCGAATACATGTATGGTTTCAACTATGATGTGCATCAAGAACGCACGACGGAAGCCTTGATTCACATCATTGAATTCGCAGGTAGGTGAAAATATTTGCAATTGTTTCCATGCCGGATTTGCTAATCTTGTTCTCTAATTACACGCACAATGCCCATCATTTTACCTGTCAAAGAGCACTCTCCGAAATTCGGTTCCAATTGTTTCATTGCTGAAAACGCGACAATCGTTGGTGAGGTGACCATGGGTGATGATTGCAGCGTGTGGTTCACGGCCGTGGTGCGAGGCGACGTGAATTATATCCGCATCGGCAATAAGGTGAATATTCAGGACGGCGCCGTGATTCATTGCACTTATCAGAAAGCGCCAACGAATATTGGCAATAATGTTTCTATCGGTCACCGCGCATTGGTGCACGGCTGCACGATTCACGATAATGTACTGATAGGGATGGGAAGCATCGTGATGGATGGATGTGTGGTGGAAAGCAACAGTATTATCGCAGCGGGCGCAGTGCTACTGGAGGGAACACACGTTGCATCCGGAAGCGTTTATGCCGGTGTTCCGGCAAAGAAGGTGAAGGAAGTGAGCAAAGAATTGTTTGAAGGTGAAATACAAAGGATCGCCAACAATTACCTCATGTATTCATCATGGTTTCAACCAGAAAAATAGTTTGAGTGAATAGGAATGGATTGATAACAATCCGTTCATATTTGCGATCCAATAAACCCGAAGCAAAAATTACCAAGATGGAAAACCAGGAAGGCATAATGTATATGTTCATAGTTATTGTATGCGCGCTACTTGTGCCATTGATTATTTATATCACCACCCTTCAGGCAACACTGAATGAAGTAAGTCTCGAGAATCGTAAAATGCCGTCGGGTCAAGTATGGCTCTTATTGATACCGATTTTCGGAATAGTATGGCACTTCATTGTTGTATCGCGCATGGCAGATTCCCTGAGTAGTGAATTCGCTTCACGGGGAATCACTCCGGATGATCCTAGGCCGGGTTATACGATTGGATTGGTGATGAACATTCTTTTGCTATGTGGTATCATACCACTTATAGGAGTGCTGGCTTCAATAGGGGGTTTGATCTGCTGGATCATTTACTGGGTGAAGATTTCCGGATATAAAAATCAGCTATCAGCGTTGAAAAATATTTTATAATCTTTGCTCAATCATAATCGCTCACGCACAATCTGTTCGAGCGCTTCAATCCAGTCCGGATTGTCATTCAACCCGGGAACGAGTTGAATTTTCTCGCCGCCATTCTCCTCAAATAACTCCTGGTATTCGACACCGATTTCAATCGTCGTTTCCAAACAATCTGCAACGAAAGCAGGAGAAAAAACGAGCAGTTTTTTCGCGCCTTTTTTACCAAAATCCGCTATCACATGATCGCTGAATGGTTCGATCCAACCTTTGCCAAGTCGCGACTGAAAGCATACAGTGTATTGATCCTTTCGCAAGCCGATCCGCTCTGCTATCATGCGTGTTGTGGCATAACACGTTGCCTTGTAGCAAAATTTGTTTTCATCATTGATCTCATCTTCACACGAATGATTGCTGCATTTTTTGTCGCTATATATTTTGTCAAGTTGTCTTTCCGGCAATCCGTGATAGCTAAAAAGTACGTGATCATAATCCTCAAAATCAAATTCCTT
>JAYTMF010000408.1:0-3575 GCA_043728755.1 Flavobacteriales bacterium | reverse complement strand
CCGGGCAAAGGCAAACCCGCATGCGCAGGCTTCAACTCAGAAATTCCTGCAAGCGCACTGATCATGATTCCGCCTGTTTCAGTTTGCCACCATGTATCTACAACAGGACAACGACCTTTGCCGATATGCTGATGATACCAATGCCATGCCTCTTCGTTGATAGGCTCGCCCACCGAACCGAGCACTTTCAATGAATCAAGATTGTGTGGCGTCACATGTTCAAGTCCACACGACATCAATGAACGAATTGCAGTTGGCGCCGTGTAAAAAATATTCACCTTGTGTTTGTCTATTACCGACCAGAATCTTCCCGCATCCGGAAAAGTTGGAATGCCTTCGAACATCAGCGTCGTTGCGCCTTGCAACAATGGACCATACAAAATATACGTGTGGCCAGTCACCCAACCGATATCAGCGGTACACCAAAAGACGTCGCCTTCATCGTATTGAAAAACATTTTGAAAGGAATATCCTGCGCCTACCATGTATCCACCGCAGGTATGCACAACACCTTTTGGCTTACCGGTACTTCCGCTTGTATAAAGAATAAACAACATGTCTTCACTGTCCATCCATTCCGGCTCACAATGATCTTCCACATCCTTGAGTACTTCACTATAGATAACATCGCGTGATGGATTCAACTCAATCTTTTTCTTTAGTCGATCCACCACAAGCACCTTGCGCACTGTCGGACAACTTTCAATTGCTTCATCAACGATTGACTTTACGTCAAGTTGCTTTATCCCGCGGTTGAGTCCATCTGCGGTGATGACATATTCGCACCCCATATCGTTCACGCGGTCAGCGATTGAGTTTGAGCTAAAACCCGCGAACACTACTGAATGCACAGCCCCAATACGTGCGCAGGCAAGCACGGCAAAAGCCAACTCCGGAATCATCGGCAGGTAAATACAAACGCGATCACCCTTCTTCACGCCAAGATTTTTGAGCACGTTCGACATACGACAAACGTGCTTGTACAATTCACTATATGTAAATTTTTGAGATGCTTCAGAAGGATCATTTGCTTCCCAGATCAATGCGGTTTTATCACCACGCGTTTCAAGATGACGGTCGAGACAATTCTCTGTGATATTCAATTTGCCACCGCTAAACCATTGCACATTCGGAGCTTCGAAATTCCAGTCGAGGGTCTTGTCCCAACGTTTGCGCCATGAATAATTCGAGGCGATATCGTCCCAGAATTTTTCAGGGTTGTTTACGCTTTCGTTGTATGCATCCGTATATTCCTGCTGTGATGTGATTCTGAATTTTGTCATGTCTTCATCGAATAAGTACCGTCCGACGATGTAGTTTCCTAACCGCCGAATTTCTACTCGCGATTTTACAGCTAAATCCACATATTTTTTACAAAGAATTTCCGCGACCCACAGCTACAACGCGACTCATTCCTTCTCGACAACATCCTCTCCAGAAATTTTGTTCTTGAAACGCAGATAGAGATAAGAAACCAGCAACAAAAAAACACCGATCAGAATGAACAATCCGGCTTTGGCAATTGTGCTCAAACCATCCAGATCAAAAAGAAGAAGTTTCACCAATGTCATGGCGAATATGACCATCCCCATGATGCGCAAATGTTTCATTCGCTTCCAGATTCCAATGATGATCATGAACAATGCATAGCATCCCCAGAGAATACTAATACCCAGTTTATACATATTTGCGGAATCGTATATCTCCAATATGCGCAATAATTCACTCGACAACATCCAAAGAATACTGAAGTGCATGAGACATTCAAAAACCACTTTTACCACGGGTGGGAAAAATGTTTGTCTGACATGCCTACCCGTAGCTGCGATCAATAATAGAATCATCCCGAACGAAACATATCGCATTCCTGCAACACTGATAATTGTTTGAACGTGGGATATCGAATCTTCTTCACGTAAATAGCGAAGAGCGAGCAATCCTTGCGTAAGGAAGGAAAGCATTGCCAAAACAGAAACGACAAGAACGATCCAACCCAATTGCAAATTCCGCCGTTTGCGTATGTTCAGAAAAGTCAAGGCCGTTAAAAAGAGAAAAGTAAAACTCGTTACCAGCAACAATGAATGCTTATGAAAAGATTGCGTGCTCATATTTGATTCAGCACCCATCGCAATAAACTGCGCATTCAACCATTGAAATTTTTCTACACACCATCCTGCCACTTCAATGCGTATTGAAAAATAAATGAGCACCAGCGTGAAGAGTGGAATGCCTGCAGTGACAATTTTCGAAAACGCTGCATCCATAAAAAGTTGTTTGTAGCGATCCATTTGGCGTATGCGATGTATAATACCGAATACGATAGTAACACTAAGTGATGCGAGAAATGTCATATTGAGAAAGACCAACCCACTGCGATATTCCGGTCTCCAAGAATGGTAATTGTTTGAAACGGACCAGTCATCAATAAGATTAAGAAATGCCAGTAACAGAATGAGATACGCATACCATTCGAAATATTTATAGCCCAGTACACGTCCACACAAAAAATAAATAAATCCCGACAATGCGAGGGCGATCGCAATCCATTGGTCATGGAAAAAATCGGCAATAGCGAATATTAGAAACACGGTAGCGATAGCGAATAAGACCTTATGCAGCGCGTCGTCCACATTCCCTTTCCGAATGGCCAAGACATATGCCGTTGCAGGTATAATGACATTACATAACTTGAACAATACCAGGCAGTGTTCACAATTATAAGAAGAAGGCATGATATCCATTCCCATTCCAAAAAACAGCAATGAGCTAATGATTAAAAAAATCAAGTCGATTTTTTTCAGCACTTGATTTCTGATAAAAGCCGGGGACAGAAATGTGATGAAGAAGATTAGATAATTCAGTGAGAGAAAAAAGATTGCAATATTGAACTGATCCGATCTGCGCTCCAATGCAGACCAGGCGCCGAAGACAAGCCATGTGATAGAGAACGCAGAATAAAAAAGCAACTTCCATGACTTGCGACTTGCGAGAACGAGAATTCCAATATTGATCAATGCGATGTATGAAAACAAGATCACGACTCTTCCGGAATTATCGCTGAGCAAAAACGGCACGGAGTATGCGCCGACCAATCCAATTTGCGCCAATGCTTGCATGTCATACTTAAGCGATGCATACACTGTTGCGGCAGTAATCGCCACCATCAGCGCGAATGCAAAAAGTTGTGGAAAGAATCCATAATAGCTGTAGGCAGCGTAAGTAATCAGATAAAAAACGGACATGGCACCGCCGACAAGAACAGCGCTGTATGCACTGTACTTATCCTTCAATCGCAAGGCGACCAAAAGCAATCCTGTTCCCAGTAAATAGCCAAGAACGATCCTCACCATCGGACTCAGCATATCGTGATCGATGGCGTACTTCGCACCAAAAGCCACACCCAAAATCGTGATGGCAATACCCACTTTGTTGATGAGATTTTCACCAACGAATTTTTCGAGATTCGACGATTGCTTGACTCCTGATTTTGGTGGAATCGGTGAAGTTTTCTCGATCACCGGAGGAGGTGAATACTTGAACTCATAAGGACGATTTTGTTCAGGCTCCTTGATCTC
>JAYTMF010000407.1:0-2576 GCA_043728755.1 Flavobacteriales bacterium | reverse complement strand
AAGGTGGCACATAAAAAACTCGTTCGGCTGTGTATTCGTCTTTGTCTTCTGGGTCGGCACCTGTTTCGTTTTCGGTAGCTTTCAATTGCTCATAGAGTTCGTCAAAAGCATCAGAAATATATTTTAAGAATATCAAACCCAATACAACGTGTTTGTATTCATCCGCATCCATATTGTTGCGAAGTTTGTCTGCTGCTAGCCATAGGTTTTTTTCTAATTCTAAATTGTCGGTCATTGTCCTGTTTATTATTCCTAATTTATATGAGGCAAAGTTAGTTTTTCATTCTTGTTTATCGTTTAAAAAGTCCACCAAATTGTCATTGTCCACTTGTTAGGGTGGTGGGTGGGTTTGGGTGCTGTTGGGCAAAATTAAATGTGGTGCAAAAGCGATGGCTCTGTGGGTAGGCTTGCACCTCTTTTAATTTAGCGAAGCATTGGCCTTTTTCCGTCCGTTGTCAGCCCGAATTCGATTGTTACACGGTTGTCCTACGCTTGCCTGTAATACCAATGTGCTTTATAAAACAGGCCAGTGTTTGAGAATTCATACAGTGGCAAATGACGATGGATACAAGTGTTTAATTCAATCTAGCGAAGCAAAGATTGGACTATTACACTTGTCCAATCGGTGTAACGGCTTATAAGTAACATGACTTTACAATAGGCACCGCATAGGAACAAGGGCGTTCTGTCGAAGAAGGATTTTTGGGCAATACACAAACTCCGCAGTAGTCAGATTGAGCCATAGTAGCTTTAAAGCATTGGTAACACAATGTGAAATGTGAAGGGCTCTGGTTACTATCTCGGTCACAGGACTTACACCCCGACAAGGGAATGATTCAACCAACGAAAGAGAACTGAAAACAATACCAATAGAATTGAAACAAATAGCAGAGAGCTACAGCAAAGTAAGGGAGTGGATCAGGAGCCTATCACGCACGGTTCTCTGAGAAGCATAGGGGTGAAAATCCTCCGGCCTACTCGGCTCCTCTGCGCGTCACTGTGTTCCCAATCCCTTTATCATCAAACTTCCTTCAACAGTAGAATACCCAGTATAATAGTATATCATTGTCCAGAATGAAAATCCACACATATCATAAGACGCACATGATTCGCACATGGAAACATTCGCTTTTACTTTTGAATCCTTAACTTAGCCATCACACATCAAAACCTCACAGCCATGAAAATAGCCATACTCGGAACCGGCAACGTCGGTTCTACCATCGGATCCAAACTCATTGAACTCGGTCACGAAGTGAAAATGGGATCGCGAATAAGGGACAACGAAAGGGCACTTACGTTTGTGAAAGCCAACGGTGACAAGGCGTCTCAGGGCACATTTGAAGATGCTGCTGCATTTGGTGAAATCGTTTTCAATTGCACCAAAGGTGAAGTTGCCATCATTGCATTGAAGCTGGCTGAAGCGAAAAACCTCAAAGGAAAAATTGTGGTTGACGTTTCAAATCCGATTCATGCATCAGAAGGAATGCCTCCGTCACTTTTTATTTCCAATACTGATTCTCTTGGTGAAGAAATTCAACATGTCTTTCCTGAATCATTCGTAGTGAAAACACTCAACACCATGTGGTGTGGTTTGATGGTCAATCCGCGGAAGTTGAAAGAAGAGCACACTGTCTTCATGTGCGGTGATCACAAAGAGGCCAAAGAAAAAGTGGCGACCATTCTCAAATCATTCGGATGGCGCGATTCAGAAATACTCGACCTAGGAGATATAACGCAATCCCGAGGAGTTGAATCATACCTCCCACTCTGGCTTCGTGTCTATTCGGCAACGAAGAATGACGCTTTCAATATTAAAGTCGTTAGTGCATAAAGATCGTGCATTTCGTCTTTCCATTAAGAAACAGAGCTGCGCAGAGGGAAATGCATTGTTCGTTGATGTGCAGATGACTTTTGAACTATGGTGACTTTACGAATTGTTCGTTGTTGTGTGGAACACCATTTTCAAAATCTTATACCAATGTGATTTCTAAAACAGGCCAATGTTTGAGAAATCATACACTTGTCCAATCGGTATTACGTCCTTCTGTAAGAAACCAGTCCGCGCAACAATGAACTATGAATTTACCCGCTCTTTCATCGCCAGCATCTCATCTCGTAGTCTCGCGGCTTCCATAAAATCCATGTCTCTTGCAGCTTTGTCCATTTTCTTTTTCGTATGTTCTATGGCGACAGTGAGTTGCTCCTTACTGAGGTATTGCAATATGGGATCAGCAGCGATTCCGGCTTCATGTTCTTCTTCACTATAATATTTCTTGCGCTGATCGATCATACCACTTTGCTCGAAGATCGTCGTCATGCCCTTCTTCACTTGCGTTGGAGTGATGCCGTTTTCCTGATTGTAAATGACTTGCTTTTCACGACGACGCGCTGTTTCTTCCATCGTCTGCTTCATACTGTCCGTGATCTTATCAGCGTACATAATCACGCGGCCATTGATGTTACGTGCAGCGCGTCCTGCTGTCTGTGTAAGCGATCTGTTGCTGCGCAAAAAACCTTCCTTGTCAGCGTCCATGATGGCGACCAGCGAAACTTCGGGAAGGTCGAGACCTTCG
>JAYTMF010000406.1:0-5530 GCA_043728755.1 Flavobacteriales bacterium | reverse complement strand
TGAGAAATCATACAGTGGTAAATGCCGATGGATACAAGTGTTTAGTTCAATCTGGCGAAGCAAAGATTGGACTATTACACTTGTCCAATCGGTATTATAGTAACCAATGAGGGACCTGTCCGTACAAACACGTTCAACCCTATGCGGATCACCACCTATATATCCAATGATTTGTACTTCCGGATGTTAAATACATCATGTTCATTTCATGCACCTTTTGCAGCGCTGATACCATATACCTCCGCTGAATTTAGATTGTCAAAAAGTAAATCTTGGTTCGCAAGCAAAAAATCTGCTCCTCATTTTGCAGCACCATTGAACCTCAAAAAAACTACTCATACCTCATGAGACATTCGATTCTTATTATCATTTTACTACTATGTATGAATTTGTTGATGCAGGCTCAGCCAGTACCAGCCATGGATGAGAACATACCATTTCTTGTAACCTTCGGAAACGAAGCCGGCACCAAATGGGGCGATGACGATTACACTCAAACATTTTTCTTCAAGATCAAAAAGGAATTCAAAGAGCCTATTTACCTCCGCGTCTTCGACCCTGAATGTTCGGGTGAGCATGATGAGCCCAATGGGCCATTTAACACCATGACAAAATATTCGGTATATGGTGGTGTAGGATGTATTACCAATCAGGATGCAACCGGAATCGATCCCGTCGGTAATTTTAAAAGTGGCAACATGCTTTCCACGAAAACATTTGGACAGAAATCTGATTACGATAATAAGTGGTACACATTTGGCCCATTCAACCCGAGTGAAGGAGAATTCTCACCCAAATATGGAGGTTACATATTCAAAGTAGTATGCGAAGGCATCAAGGGAGACGATGGTAATCTTTATCGCTATTTCCTGTCGACCAGTGGCGATAAAAATGACGCGGTGGAAGGCGGTAATGCGTTCACATTTGAATATACTTTTCGATTGCACAAGGATCCATATGAGACATCACACATATATCCATACATCGACGACAAAGTAATTTCAGTTGAACAACGGAATTTTGATTGGGACAATGATGGCTACATCAAAATTTGTTCAGTTGCAACACTAGGCGATCCGGTTGCTTTGTCGGGCGACAACACATGGTCAAACAGTGTTTACAAGATCAGAGACCAAGAGCGAGGCAAATCATTGGACATACAATTCACCAAGAACGATAAGATTTTGGTCAATAACAACAATGTTGTTTTCTCCATTCGAAATCAATATGGCGAACTATTGCCATTCTATGTTGTGCCAATTGGCGGTGTACCAAAGTATCAGGGCAATATTCATGTTACGCCTGCGAAGAAAAAGTAAATTATGCGCAGAATATCCCTCTTAATACTTTTACTCGCTACGCAACAATTGACCTCCGGTCAGTCATTTAAGTTTAAGAAATATCTCGAGCAAGATGGCCTAAATAATCGATTCGTTTACACGATCGATCAGGACGAAGCTGGTAATCTAATGATAGGTACGGGTGAAGGGTTATATAAATATGATGGATTCACTTTTGAAGAGTATAATGACTTAAATGCAACGAGTGATAATTTTCTCACTTGCAGTGCAAAATCTTATGACGGATCAATTTGGTATGGACACAATAAAGGCCTTATAAGTCAGTATAGAAAGGGTGCATTTGAACATTTCGATTTATCGTCTTTCACTCAATCCAAGATCAGCGCCATCCAGGTAGACAACCAACATAATTTGTGGGTCCTTACACAAAATGACGGGATACTATTAAAAGATGAAAAAGGATCATGGAAACAATATTCGAAAGGCATTGAAGAATTCACGCTTTACACGTTCCACGTTGATGAGAAACAACGAATATGGCTAGGTACAGATGTTGGCTTATTGGTTGCACATGTCTCAAACAGCAATGAAATCATATACGAATGGGTTGACGAAATTGTCGAAACAAAAGTTTCTTCTATTTGCGAAGACAAGAGTGGACTTTACATTGGAACAGATGACGCAGGGATATTCAAGATCAATTTCACACCGAAGAATTTCGATGTCCTATCGCTGACGCATCTTGGAAAAACTTTCGCGAATTATTCAGTGAACTCTCTTTTTGTAGATGATGAAAACAATCTCTGGATATGCACCAACAAAGAAGGGCTTCTTCAGCTTGCGGGACTTGTCGATGGTCAATATCTTAAACTGATTCGGTACAATGACAATTCCATTATGAAATCTTCCAGTATGCGAATCTGCAGAGAAGACAGGGAGGGAACGATTTGGATTGGAACTCTTGGAGATGGCTTACTGAAATTGACCGACAACTATTTTTCAATATTCAGCTTTCAGCAGGAAAATGATCTCAAAGGGATCTATTCCGTTTTCGAGAAAAAAGACACGATCTGGTCGGGAGGCTTTGGAAGTGTCTTCGTCAGTTTTGAAGATCCCTCGAATGTCATTGATACGCTTACTACAAAGAATGGGCTGCCTAAATCAGAAATAACATCCATTCATCAAGAATCGAATGGCACGTTGTGGGTAGGAACAATGACGGGAGAAATTTTGAAGCTATCACCGGGAAGCAGAAAATTCATTAACCTGGCACTTTCAACCAATACTCAGCATCAAAAAATCAATGACATTCTTGGATTTAACGAAACAATTTATATAGCTACTGACTATGGTATCTATCAATTTTCAAATGACAAATTGATATCACACATTTCAATTCAATCAGGACTTTCACACAACGTCATCAAATCTCTTTTTCGAGACACCAAGGGTAAAATCTGGATTGCAACTAACAACAGTCAGATCACATATATTGAAGATGGGGTGATTCACAACATCCCTGCGCCCTTAGCTGACATGCTTATTCAGATCAGATGCTTTGCAGAAGATAATACAGGAAATATATGGATCGGTACTGACGGCTTAGGCTTGATGAAAGTCACTGGAAATGATATCCTCATACTCAATAAAAACAACGGACTCTATTCGGATTACTGTTACAGCATGACATGTGATCACCGCAACAAACTGTGGGTCGGCCATCATGGCGCATTGAGTCAAGTGAACGTATTGAATAATCAAATTGAAATCCATGATCCCGGACAAGGACTAGACACAAGGTTCAATGATAATGCTGTGGACAGAATGCCCTCAGGAATTATACTCTTTGGAATCAATGATGGTCTGCTTCGCTATGAGCCTTCGAAAGACGTGAAAAACGATAAGGAACCCTTGCTCCATTTTAGAAGCATTCAGATAAATGACAGTTTGTATTCATCCATTGAAAACATCTCATTGCCCTATGGAGAATTCAAACTGGTGTTTAAATTCATTGGTGTTTCATTGAAAAATCCAGTTAAGGTAAATTATCAGTACTACCTAGAGGGGTATGAATCAGAATGGAATGAATTGACAACGACCAGCATCAAAGACTATGGAAAAATTGGTCCGGGAGATTACATTTTCAAAGTAAAATGTTTCAATAGCGACGGATTTGGTGGCACCACCATTCTAGAATGTAAAATTTCAATTGACAAACCTGTCTGGCTGAAATGGTGGTTCATTGCAACATGTATTCTCTCGACACTTTTATTGGTTCGATTTATCATACTGCGACGTGAGCGGTATCTCCGTGAGAATCAAGAACGATTGAAACAAGCGCTTGATGAAAGAACAAAAGAAGTGGTTGAACAAAAAGAATTGCTGGAAGAAAAAAACAAAGACATTACAGCATCAATTCAATATGCTCGCAATATTCAGAAGGCGATGCTGCCGCCCATTGACTCTTTGAAGACATACTTTGAAGACGCGTTTGTCTACTACAAACCACGAGATATTGTGAGTGGTGATTTTTACTGGGTTGAAAAATACGAGAGCACTATTGTGGTCTCTTGCGCCGACTGCACCGGTCATGGCGTTCCGGGAGCATTTATGTCCTTGATCGGAAGCACACTTCTCAAAGAAGTTTCCAGCAAAAAAGTAGTTCAGAGTTCAAAAGATGTTCTGATTCATCTTGACAGTGAATTGAGCAGAATGCTGAACAAGCAGGAAAGTGTGGCCATCGAAGACGGCATGGATATCTCGGTATTCGATTACAATATCGAAACGCGCATTTTGAAAATGGCGAGTGCAAACAGGCCCATTCTATTCCATCACAAAGGAGAATGGCTTGAGCTCAAAGGTGACAGGTTATCTATTGGCGGATCTTCACTCACAGAAAACAAGGTCTTTAGTCTATATGAATTCACTGTTGTTCCTGGTGATGCCATCTATATGTTTTCTGATGGGATCACCGACCAATTTGGCGGTGAAAACGGAAAAAAACTAAAACGTAGTGGATTATACAATTGGATCAAAGCTACTCACGGCAAAAAAATGGATGAACAACGAACGAACATTCGAAATAACTTTCATTCATGGAAAGGCGAACTCGAACAAATAGATGACATCATTGTCATCGGGATTAAATTCTAAACCCGCTTTTTCAAACCATCTCAAAACGACGGAAACTTACTTCAATCATCACAAGCTCATCAGTTCGCGGAACCTTGCACTTTGTCTCCTTGACACTTCAACATAGGTGTCATCCTTTAGCGTAAGTCTCAATCCCCCGTTAAACCAATTTTCCACGTTCTTCACCCAACGCAGATTTACAATGAACTTTCGATTTGTTCTAAAAAAAGTATGATCCAACCTGTCTTCCAAATTATTCAGCGACTTTAAGATGAGCGGTTTATATTGATTAAAAAATATACGAACATAATTACCCTCAGATTCAAACAACCTGATGTCCTTTAACGGTACGAACCAACATTTTTCACCGTCCTTTAAAAAGATTTGGTCTTCCTGTCCAAGTTTCCCTTCCGTTCTGTCGTGTCCAACGAATCGCTCATTTTCCTCTTCCTGTTTCAATCTATGAATTGCATCGGCGAGCCTATCCTCTTCCACAGGCTTCAGCAAATAGTCCAGCGCATTCACTTCGAAAGCCTTCAGTGCAAATTCATCATAAGCTGTGACGAAAATGACTTTCGGAACAGATTCCAGTCCTTCGAGCAATTCAAAACCATTCTTGCCCGGCATTTGAATGTCGAGAAAAATGAGGTCCGGTTGATGCAACTCAATGGCGGCTGCAGCTTCGTCTGCATTGCTGCATTCTGCGGCAATTTCAATTTCCGGAAATTGCTTCAAGAGCGTGATGAGTTCCTTCCTTGCAAGACGTTCGTCGTCGATAATGAGCGTTTTCATTCGTGTTTAATTTTTCGGAATAATCAAATCCACTTTTACCAGATCATTTCCAGAGGTGATTGTCATACTTGCCTTACCATTATAAATCATGTCCAGCCTCGATCTTGTATTGTTCAATCCAATTCCGCTCAGGTTGTTTTTCGGCAAAAATTTCCCGCTATTGGTTATAGTGATGTGCATGTTTTCATTTTCGAGGAAGGCGACAATATCTATGGATCCGCCTTGCATTCTTTTTGAAATACCGTGTTTTATTGCGTTCTCAACAATGGTCTGAAGAACAAAAGGCGGCAACGATATCAATAAAG
>JAYTMF010000405.1:0-13722 GCA_043728755.1 Flavobacteriales bacterium | reverse complement strand
GGATTGAAACAGACTTCTGAACTGAATGGGGAAACTTGGTTCAGGCTCTTCATCCGTTTCCCCGATTGCCTGCAATATGCCCCGCGCAGTGCTTTGGCTTACATCATTGTTATCATTCGCAATGGCCCAAATGTTTGAAAGTTCTGTTTGACTCAAATCGGCAAATGTTCCATTCGTGTTTTGATAATATTCCATGAGCGTTGAGAGCGAAGTCAATTCAGGGTATTGAGATATCCATTGGACAGCGCCGTTGTAATCACCGGTTTGCAAAAGATAGGCAGCATAGGATTTTGCGGCCGTTTGATGTGGTAGGTCTTTGAGATTTTGAGAGAATAGGGTTGGTGAAACCACAGAATCCGAATCGCTTCTATAGATACAAGAAAGTGCTATGTCCTTTAAAAGGAGATCGCGCTGTGTAGCCAAATTGGTCAATTGCATTTCCATCAATTTCCGCATGCTGATTCCTGTATCCGCATTGTAAAGAAATGACATTAGGAATGGACTCAGTAATTGAGCATCCTCAATTTCCTTCAATAAATACTTTTCAATCGGACTGTTTGCCAAAAGAACTTCTGTAAAATGCCAGGGATTCAGAAGGCTTGCCTTTTGTATTACTTTTTGTAGTACTTCATTGCTGAGTGGATAACTTAACATAAGTAGGTCTCTCAGGAATTGACTTTCGAGCGGAAATGCAGCGTCCAATTCCGAAATAAGCATTGTTTTCTGGTTTTGATCAATGACATTATTGTAAACGGTTACGGCAAAATCAATTTGACCTTTTACAGTATTCAATTGCAAAACAATATCGGTAGGATTCTGAGTAAAATTAATCCCGGGCACTTGGGGGAAGTGATTTGGGCATTCGGCATCCGAATATTGACCAGCGTAAACATAGTTGTACAGCAAATCACCATCGTCATCACTCGGCTCATATATGCCATCGCCATTGGAATCTTCACCGGGAATACTCCCACAATCAGGAATCGTATTTGGATCGCTGTTGCAGAAATAATTGGTGTAAACTGTATTGTTAGGGTCAATGATAAAATCTCCGTGAACGAAACAGTCCTCTACCCCAGAACTAAATCTATTGCCGGCAACATTACTACCCCCACCTTGATCTGCTCGAATAGTTGTTGCCACATCCCTGAATATATCTGCTTGACCATTTGTGAATGTGTTACAAAGCAATTGCAGCCCCTCTTGTGTTTTGATAGACAATCCATCATGCAAATTATCTTTCGTAAGATAAATCCCAGTCTTCATCAAATTAAAGTCATTGTTTCGAATTTCGTTCGCATGTTCTCCGCTATTGTCAACCCAAATTCCAATAACGTTTGGGAAAGGTTCTTGAATATAAAACAGATCCATAGAATTGAATGAATTCTGCTCAACAGTATAACCGGTGCTGTTGGTTAAGTATATTCCACGAACAACGAAGTATTGCCCGTTCTGCGTATTTAGCTGATAGTAGGCAGGAACCTCAGGAATCATAAAGTTGTTTTGATAGATCAAG
The DNA here is from genome assembly GCA_043728755.1 of Flavobacteriales bacterium. Taxonomy (GTDB): domain Bacteria; phylum Bacteroidota; class Bacteroidia; order Flavobacteriales_D; family Sanyastnellaceae; genus JAIBBG01. The sequence goes on along the minus strand of JAYTMF010000405.1, from coordinate 12,206 downwards.
GAATTATCGCTGCTGTAATTGAGAATGCCATACATACATCTTTGAAACTCCATATTATGGCAAGTGAGTTGACTATAAGGAGATCCGAATAGACCAATTTGTTTTATACCATAACCCAAACCATAAAAAGTCGTGTAAGAATTGTCAATTGGACCACCGTCGTAAGTATCATTTTGCCCTGTAACAACTAAACTAGACTGCCAGCTTTGAATACCATTTCCGCGCGAGCCGTACGAATAGACTGATAATTGAGTCTTATTCAAGAACGAACAATCCTTGAAATTAATTCGGTCCACTCCGTTCAATCCGACATGTAGACTAGGAGCCAACTGAGGATTTTTCAAATGGGCATCCGTAACAAAACTTGTCGTTTGAAAACTACTCTTATTGCCCAAATAAGTAGTATTGTCCCCGAGTACATAATGAAAAGGTAGTAACAGAACATCGGTTCTATTGTTTCTGAATGTAGAGTTCGTTGTTCGAATAATTCCACCAGCAGTATTGGGATTAATACCAATTCTAGCAGCCGTCATGGCATTTTCAATGTTCGACCCCGACAAGTAAAAATAACCTTGATTACCACCCTGCATCGGACTTTGAGAAATGTGATTGTGCAGCAAATTGGTCAACGAAGAAACGTACGTGCCTAAAACCTGAACACCAGGCCACATGGCTCCATCACACTCGTAGCTCGTCCAAGTCGTATTGTACAACTTGACTGCAGCACCTTGCTTAATAATCACATTCGCATTCGGTCCAAACCGAAATTCCATAGCTGTTATGATGACATTCGATCCGGCGTTAAAAACAAGATCGCCGGAAATATACACTGGGCCTGATGCATTGCTAAACGGATTTGAATTGTTTGTCCACGAGCTTGTTCCTTGGTCTATGGTCATTGTTCCATAGGCATTTGAATTTAGCTTGGCTGTGCAACAGTTTGCAGCAGAAAGTTCTTGGGATTGTTGCAGGTTGTAGCTTCTGGATTGGGTGATGACGGGGTTGGTGAAATAGGAATATGAGTTCCACGGAAGACCTGACAGGAAATTTATAAGGTTGTATTGGGGAACATTTAATGAGGGAAAAGCATTAGAAGTGAAGACCACATTATTAGGGTCATCAACTCCTTTTAGAACTGAAATACCGGTTGAGTGATATAAATAGATTGACGGTTGACCATCATAAAAATTCAATGACATTTTACAGCCCAATAGTGAAGCCATATCGGGCAAGGAATTTATCGCACTCAAGTCTGTGATGACAAGTGGGCTGACTCCTAAATCTACGTAATGAAAGTAAGGCGGTATTGTGGTCATAAAATACAAATAGCGACCGTTGGAACTTGCCTCTGAACATGACACATGTCCATATATATCGAAATTCAATCCTGACTGGAAACACTGCATAAACTGCCAACTTGAATTGAATTTTGCTAGGCTATAGTCACCACTAATTTCATTGGGCGAAAACACAAAATAGTTACCCTCATAATTTGCTATCGAAGTTTGATCATTCAATCGAGGCCAGTCATTTGAAAAACCGAGACAAGAGTTTATCTGTTCTTTGAAAATACCATTGGACTCTATCCGCCAAATCCATCCTTGATTACCTTTAGAAACAACCAATCGTTTGATGTTATCTCCATTCCCATCTACTATATGTAAATTACAAGTCCGACCCATTTCCGCAGGCTGCGTCCCGAACGTTAACTCCTCATCGAAAATAACCAAATGACCGTGCAGAATTATGTCATCAACACTGGATTGATTTAAGAAATTGTAGAAGTTAATGCTGTAAACAGAAGCGGCGCCGATAGGATCCGAATTATCGATGTAATCAGAATAGGGAGTAAAATCAACAAGGCTACCTCTTCTCAATGGATCTCCCGGCCAAAATGCATTTGGTAGATCAAAGTCCAACACGCAGACAGAAAAGAGATTCGGATAGTTGGGGACATACCCAAGTATTATAAAATACTTACTGCATTCATTCGGGATTTTTACTACCTGAAAATCCAGCACATATTCGGGATAATTGGGATATGGTGTAATAGCTGCGATTCCCTTTTTCACAACCAGATAGCCATCCTTATCATATATGGCTCCATCCACTTCAAAGAAAAGCAAATTGCCATTCTGGTCATACTCGGCAAATTCACTCAGTTGCGGTATCGCACCTGAATATACGCGATCCTGTAAATTGGACGGAACAGTTGGAGTGGGAAGATTGTGAATGGTGACTTGAGCCGGATTATTCATGTCGAGATATTTATTTCCGACCATCGTGATTTTGTTTTGAGCGACGCTTGATAATCCGAAAGTAGTCAGCACAAGAATGTAAAACGCTATCTTATAAACATGGGGGGGGTATTTCTTAACAGTTGAAAATTAAGCCGCCAGGAGGAGAGGTTTCGTTGGAATTGCTTTTTCATAATAGAGGTTTTAATTTATTGATGGTTTAGTTGAATTACGTATCTAAGCAAAATTTAAATTTCATTCGTGAAGGTCTGAGTTCACTTCACGTTTCGTGCATTGTCAGCAAAGAAAATAGAAGATTGAATGGAGAAAATGGTTAAAGTAATTTATGTGGTTAAGTGTTATTGTCATGACAAGTATGGAGATTAATTCTTGAGTTGTGACATAATCAGGAAAATTAATTATGGCGCAAGACCACATCACCCATTTTTCGCGATGTAGATATTGAGAGAATTTCCAAACATCTTGGCATGCGTGTTTCGAATTTCACCGTTAAGTATCTTCACATGGATGAAGACAGTGATTGGGTTTTGAATGAAGCGCCATGTGCATTTCTCGGTGATGACAATTATTGTTCGATCTATGATGTGCGTCCCAAAGCATGTCGCGATTATCCACACACCGATCGAAAGAACATGATGCAGGTACTTGACCTCGCCTATCAGAACACCATGGTTTGTCCGGCCGTGGCGGAGATGGTGGAGAATATGAAGAAGAAGGCGATGTAATATTTTTATGCCATATATGCGCATACGTGCATAATTTTATTCCAAGTTTTTGAGATTTATTTGAAGGACTAAATCAGTCCTATGTCCTACTTAAAAGATTTCACCACCCTCTTTTTCCCTGAGTATTGCGCCGCATGCAGCAGATCACTTGTAAAAGGCGAAGAGAGTATTTGTTTCTATTGTGAAATGAAATTGCCGCGCACCACTATGCACGATGAACGCGATAACCCATTGGAGCGACTTTTCTGGGGACGATCGGATATCGAAGCTGCAACATCGTTTCTCAAAATGCCAAGGCGAGGAATGGTGCATCAGATGATTCACGAACTCAAATACCGCAACAACAAAAATGTAGGCGTGCGATTGGGGAAATTGTTTGGCAATGTTCTGTTGAAGTCGGCGACGATGAATCAATTTGATGTGATGATCCCGGTGCCGCTTCATCCAAAACGACTATACACCAGAGGCTACAATCAAAGCGATTGCATCATGGAAGGCCTACAACAAACTATGGGTGGCATTGCATCGAGCGACAACCTCTTGCGAATTCAATACAACGAAAGCCAGACAAGAATGGCGCGCTACGAGCGTTGGAAAAATGTGGAGACTATTTTCAGTGTGACAAATCCTGAATCTCTTCATGGAAAACGCGTTTTGCTGATCGACGATGTGATCACCACAGGCAGCACCATTGAGGCCTGCGCCAATGTGCTCACACCCATTCCGGGCCTTCGCCTTTGCATTGCGACACTGGCTATTCCCGCATAACTTAACTTGTATCTTTGGCGCAAATCATTTGTATGCTGCGCCTTCTATTCTTGCTCTCTATCACCTTTCATGTTTCATTTCAATGTATTGCTCAAGACACTTTGATGTTGATGAATGGTCGCGAATTGGGTTGCAACATCATCGACGATTCGGGCACGGTTTTCATTTTTGAGTTGACGAAAAAAAGTGGCAAAGTGAAAGTGCGAGATATTCACAAAAGTGACGTATTCAGCGTGAAGCGTGCGGGTGGCACAGAGGAAATCTTATATGCAATGGATGAATTTCTAGGGGAAATTTATACAGTCGATGAGATGCGTTTTTATCTCGCCGGAGAACACGATGCGCGTGAGAATTTTGACGCATGGCCAACCTTCATCGTCGGGTTTGTTGTTTGTGGTGCCAGCGGTTATCTGGGACAAGACGGATTTTTCACAGCCATTGTGCCGCCGTTGGCTTATACATTACTGCAACTCGCTCCAAAGATTAAGATTCGCGAAAGCACAATGAGTAGTCCCAATTATAAACACAACGATATCTACGCCGACGGTTATGAGCCTCCTGCACGCTCGCGCAAAATATTTCGTGCTTTGCAAGGATCGCTTTGCGGCTCAGCTACGGGAATTCTGACATGGCTAATTTTTTTCAGGAAGTAATCACATGAAGCTGATCAAATTTCTCGATCAGTCCCGCATGTGGGTTTCTCTCGCCGCCGCTGCAATGACTGCGGAATTCTTGTTGATCACGGGCATCCACTATTCATTTTTCTTAGTGCTGCAAACTTTTTTTCTCACCTGGGCGGCTTATTTATTTCTGGAAAGAAGGGAATGGATACAACGCCGGATTCTAATCTTGATATCGGCCACCGGAGTTGTCCTCATCGGTATGATGAGCGAATGGATATATTGGTGGATGTGGTTGATTTGCGGGATAATTGTCCTTCTGTATCGACATGATTTGTTTGCAGGAAAAATTAAGAATCACTCCTATGAGTTGCGACATATTCCTTTTGTGAAGACGATCGCAATTGCACTTGCGTGGACATTGATCACCAGCGTACTTCCGAATATTGCCTTTGTGGAAATGGGCACATTACCGAATGCTTTTCTGGTATTCTCCAATTTCTTTTTTGTTGCCGCACTTGCTATTGCGGAGGATATTTGCGATGCGCGCATCGATGATGTGAAAACCATTGCCGCGTTGTATGGTACGCGTATAGCTCGAATTTTCGCACATGTTTTTTTGTCCTTGTCCGCCTTTTTTTATTTGGTGAATTATGGCTTTCATTTAGGAGCCATGGCCATTGGTGTCATAGCCGTCCTCGTGTTGTCGGGTGTCTATATTACCACATTGAAACCTTCACGACAACAGACATGGCAACCCATTATCATTGATGGCATGTTCATCTTGCGTTTCACCGTTGTGTTTTTTGCCTCGCACGTTTAGCGCAAATTATACCAATGTGATTTCTAAAACAGGCCAATGTTTGAGAAATCATACAGTGGTAAGTGCCGATGGATACAAGTGTTTAGTTCAATCTGGCGAAGCAAAGATTGGACTATTACACTTGTCCATTCGGTATTATCCGGCATACACTTCATCGAGCGATTCACACATCGCCTTGATAGCGAAATCGAGATCACTTATGGTGTGAGCCGCCGAAACAAACCCGACTTCATAACCACTCGGACCGAGGTAAACGCCTCGCTCTAGTAACGCGCGATGAAAGGGTGTAAATTTTTTCATGTCATCACCATCGATTTCATCCATGCGATGAATCGCTTTTTTCTCGCTGAATGAAACCCAGAAAATGCTTCCGACACTGAACATATTGAAGGCGTATTTTTTCTCCTGCGCATATTTCAAAACAGCATTGACCAGGTATTCGGTTTTTTCCTTCAGCACTTCAAAGAAACCCGGACGAAGACATTCTTTCAACTGTGCAATACCCGCAGCCATCGCTACCGGATTTCCGCTCAACGTGCCGGCCTGATACACCGGACCTTCGGGTGCGATCATGCTCATCACCTCTGCACTTGATGCATATGCACCTACGGGCATTCCGCCTCCGATGATTTTCCCAAAAGCAATTATGTCAGGTTGAATGTTGTAGTAAGAAGAAGCACCTTCAAACCCGACGCGAAAACCACTGATAACCTCATCGAAAAGAAGAAGAATATTTTCACGCGTACACACTCCACGCAAATGGAGAAGGAATGATCCTTCCTGCAGAAGAAGTCCGTTGTTAGCGGGAATAGGTTCAATGATGATCGTGGCGATTTGATCTTTGTATTCGCTGATGACAGCATCAAGCGCATCCATGTCGTTAAGTGGAAGCACAATGGTTTCACGTGCATAAGCTTCTGGAATTCCTGCAGAACTTGAAGTGCCAAGCGTGGCAAGTCCGCTGCCGGCTTTCACCAGCAGACTATCAACGTGTCCATGATAGCAGCCTTCAAACTTGATAATCTTGTCGCGACCGGTATAGCCACGTGCAAGGCGAATGGCGCTCATTGTTGCTTCTGTTCCGCTATTTACGAAGCGAATTTTTTCCACGAAGCGGTGATTGGAAAGGATCAATTCCGCCAATTCATTTTCCAGTCGGGTAGGAGCGCCAAAGCTGCTGCCAAGCGCCACAGTATCCTGGATGCTTTTTACCACGGCCGGATGTGCATGTCCGAGAATCAGCGGTCCCCATGAACAACAGAAGTCGAGGAATTTGTTGCCGTCTTCATCCCATACATATGCGCCACTTCCTTTTGCAAAAAATATCGGCGAACCACCGACAGATTTGAATGCGCGCACGGGCGAGTTCACGCCACCGGGAAAAAGTGTTTTTGCTTTTTCGAAAAGTTCTTGAGATGTTTTGATGTTCAACATATTTTTTAGAAAAAATGAAAGTCAATTGAAAGAATGCAATTGCTTTGCGCATTGCAGGGCAGCAAGATAGTTCTGTGTATTTTTCGCGATTGTCATGAAATTCCAAAACACGTTATCATTTGCTGAATCCCTTGATGGACAAGATGAATTGTCGTCCTATCGCGGCAAATTTCTTTTTCCAAAACACAACGGCAGGGAAGTGCTTTACTTCACCGGAAACTCGCTTGGACTGCAGCCTGCGGGTATTGCCGATGCATTGCTTCAAGAGTGCCGCGACTGGGAAAAATATGGAGTGGATGCTCATTTTCAGGCGATAAATCCATGGTTCAACTATCAAGATATCCTCACAGAAGGAGCAGCAAAACTGGTAGGAGGGAAGCATCACGAAGTGGTGATGATGAATCAGCTCACAGTGAATCTGAATTTGTTACTCATCACTTTTTACCAACCCAAAGGCAAGCGCAATAAAATTCTTTTCGAGACAAAACCATTTCCTTCTGATCAGTATGCATTTGCATCACAAGCGCAATTGCATGGGTTGAATCCTGAAGATGTGCTTGTAGAAATGCAACCGCGTGAAGGTGAATTTACACTGCGCATGGAGGATGTCGTTGCGAAGATTGAAGAGTTGGAAGATGAGTTGGCGTTGGTTTGTTTTGGTGCTGTAAATTATTTCACAGGACAATATTTTGATCTCGATAGAATCACCACAGCAGCGCATCGTGTAGGAGCGAATTGCGGATTTGACCTTGCGCATTGCGCAGGAAACCTTCCACTTCAACTGCATGAGTGGAACGTGGATTTTGCATGCTGGTGCACATATAAATATCTCAACAGCGGTCCGGGAAGTGTCGGTGGAGTATTCATTCATGAGCGGCACGTGCGTAACAAAGAGTTGCTGCGCTTGTCGGGTTGGTGGGGAAACAACAAGCAGACGCGCTTTCAGATGCGGGGCGATTTCGATCCCATGGAAACTGCCGAAGCCTGGAGTATGAGCAATGCCCCAATCTTCAGTATGGCGGCGCACAAAGTGGCGCTGGATCTTTTTACTGAAGTGGGGATGGAAAAAATTCGCAACAAGTCAGTTTTATTGACAGCGTTTCTCGAGTTTATTTTGAAGGAAGTTGAGAACAAAAGTCATCAACGGCTTGAAGTCATTACACCATCAGATCCAAAACAACGTGGTGCGCAGCTCTCGGTGATTGTAGAAGGTCGAAATAAATCCATCGTTGAGCAATTGGCACAAAATGGTGTTGTAGTCGATTGGCGCGAACCAAATGTGATACGTATGGCACCGGTGCCGATGTACAATTCGTTTAAAGACATTTTCGAATTCGGAGAGATTTTTTCAAAATTGCTTCAATAGTCATTGAAGAAAATAATACCAATGTGATTTCTAAAACAGGCCAATGTTTGAGAAATCATACAGTGGTAAATGCCGATGGATACAAGTGTTTAGTTCAATCTGGCGAAGTAAAGATTGGACTATTACACTTGTCCAATCGGTATAAAGTCTCAAGTTTCAATCAAATGATGAAATTATTTCGTTCTAGAGAGTCGAAATCCGACATCATAGATGCCGGGAAGATTTTCCACACGCATACCTTGATAGATATCCACTTTATATCTTCCTGCGATTGGAAATTGTTTGCCGTGTTGGTATAGGAATCTATTGTCGAATATATCTCCTGCGCCTGTTCCAAGCCATTTTCCAGTGGGATCGGCGAGAAAGCATTCAACGGTATCTACGGATTTTTTTCCATTTGGAAACTCGAGTTCAACGAAGAAAAAAATATTGCTATAGCCGTAGTTCTCGCCATTTCGAAGGTTGACATAAAAATTATGAAGTGTGGTGGTGTCTTTCATTTCGAATTCGAAATGCGCGGGATAGGCAGCACTCCATACGGCTTTGTCCATGGACACATTCTCCTCAAATATGACGGTCGAATCACACGACGTGAAGACGATCGCAAAGAGCAAAGCAAGAAGAAAAAAGAATCTATGCATTCTCTTAAGGTTGAGGAGGAGGAGTATTGTCTTTTTGGCTATCGGGGTTGGGCGGTTTATTCTCTCTCGGATTATTTCCTCTGCCGCCGCCGCGATTTGAATCACCATCTTTTCTTGGTGGGCGCGGATTTGGATTATTCCGTCTTTGTTGCGGAGGACCACCTTTACTCTGATCACCTTTCGGTTCGTTCTGTTGTGGTGCGGCGCCTCCTTGCGCAGGAGCCGGGCGAGGACCACCTTTCAAATCACCTTTTACATCGCTTCGTCTAGGTTGTGAAGGTCTGTTGCCGTCACCCCTTCTCTGGCCACCGCTTTTGGATCTTTGTGATCCGCCTTGTCCTTTCTTGCGGTCGAATCGTGTGAGGCTATCCTGTCCGTCAACGTTTGCAAAATCAGTCTCTTTTTCAACGACAGCTTCTTCTATGGCAATGTTGAAATCCTCCACAGAAATTCCTTTTCTGTTGCGCTCCATAACTTCTTTTATCGCAGGAATGGTTAGAGGAAACGGAGCTTCGCCGGGTTGTCCTTCATAAACGAAGTACATGATTTGTTTGAAGATGTCCGTTTTGAAGTGATAGGCTACACCTTTTGGAAGGTGTAGACGTGTATTCACTGAAGGAAATTCTTTTGTTGCTTCAACATACTGATCCAATTCATAATTGAGACAGCATTTCAATTTTCCGCACTGGCCGGCAAGCTTTGCAGGATTGAGGGAAAGTTGCTGGTAACGCGCAGCACTAGTGCTCACCGCTCTGAAGTCGGTAAGCCAAGAGGAACAACAAAGTTCTCTGCCACAAGATCCGATACCGCCAAGTCTTCCTGCTTCGTATCTGTATCCTATTTGACGCATGTCAATGCGCACTTTAAATTCTTCTGCGAATCGGCGAATCAACTCTCTGAAGTCAACGCGGTCATCTGCTGTATAGTAAAATGTGGCCTTTGTCTTATCACCTTGATACTCGACATCGCTGAGTTTCATTTCCAATTTGAGTTCGCGGGAAATAGTTCGCGCTCGCATCATGGTGGTTTGCTCCAGTTTGCGACCGTCTTGCCATTTCGCTATGTCTTCTTCTTTGGCTTTGCGGAGAATTTTTTTGACTTCATAATTGTCCTTGACTTCTTTTTTCTTCATCTGGATGCGAACGAGTTCACCGGTGATACTCACAACGCCTACATCGTATCCTGGCGAAACATCCACTACTACCACATCGCCCGAATAAAGTTCAAGTCCGTTCGCGTTGCGATAAAATCCTTTGCGACTGTTTTTAAATCTGATCTCGACCATATCGAATGGTTTCTGGCCCTCGGGCAATTCCATGCCTACCAGCCAGTCGAACACATCCAGTTTGTTACAGCCATATGTGCCGCAGGCACCGTTGTTTTTACATCCCTTCGGCAGTCCGCCTCCGGATGAGCAACTTGTACATCCCATTTTATTATTCTCCTTGAATCCCAACAAGTCGATGCGTTTCGGGATTCATATATTCTATGTTATTATAAATTGTTGTATCACACCCTATATTATCAAATGATGATGCCATAAATAAACACCATCCAAAATGATCAATTCGAAATTGAGCACTTGGGATTCGCGTTCGTGATGCTTGCCAAATTTAAAGCTAAGTAAGCCACCAAATTGAAAACCCGTGTTATTTGCGGCATAAGAGGTAATGCACCTTCATGGAGAGATCGGCCAACACCAGTTTAGAATAGACATTGCGTGAGATATCGTGATGTGCTTCGGTAATTTCTTCCATCAGCTCTTCTGCATTGAGATCATTGATGAACGGTGAAAATTTGTCTGAAAAACTTTTTTCCATCAGATTCATGCGCACAAAACCATCGTTGACATAATTGAGCATGAGATTTTGTCGGATCTGATCTAGCGCGTATTGCAGAAAATGTTTTTGCTCATCTCTTGACTCACCGTGCATCTCATCAGCCCATTTGATAAGCAACACGACATCCTTTTTATAACAGGCGCGCATCCATATCTGAAACTTCTGTGAATAATTCTCATCGGGATTCGAAGAGGAAAGCAGCTGCAACGCCCTGTTCCAATCTCCATGTGCGAAGTGAGAGATTTCGGCTGCTTTCGCTTCCGAGGCGCCTTTGGCACGTAAAGCGTGTTCAATAGCGACATCTTCCACTTTGGGAACATGAATGACCTGAACCCTGGAAAGCACTGTGGGAAGTATATTTTCGAGACTCGATGCCACCAAAAAGAACAACGTGTTTTCCGGCGGTTCTTCAATGATCTTCAGAAGTTTATTGGCTGTCTGTTCTTTGAGGTGCTCAGCCATCCAGATGATCTGAAACTTATAGCCACCGTCAAAACTTTTTAGTGAAAGTCGATGGATAATATTCAGAGCTTCATACACCGACATATGCAGCAGTTTATTGTCTTTCGTAATTTCCTCACGCCACTGATCGAGATTGGTATAGGGATGTTTAATCAGATACGGCCTCCACTCCTTCATCCAATCGTTGCATGTTGTATCCTTTGTGCCCTCAATATTGAAAAACGGAAAAGTGAAATGCATATCGGGATATTCCGCTGCACTGATTTTGCGACAACTGTTGCATTTGCCACAGGAGTCCTCTTCAGTTCGATCCTTGCATACAATGTATTGGGTGAAAGCCAGTGCCATGGCTAGATTGCCACTTCCTTCCGGACCGAGAAACATCAGCGCATGAGCGATACGCCCTTCATGAAACGTATTTCTCAATCGGGTCTTGACGTGTTCTTGTCCTATGATGTCTGCGAATTTCAAATGAATTTTTATTTTGTCTCGGCGAAAATAGCGATTGGGTTATTCAATCATTCATTGCAAGATCCTATTATGAGATACCATGACGCGATAGTATCCCTAAAATGGAGGGCAAGAACGCGAAAATTAAAGCACACACAGCAAGCACGAGAACGGGATTTTGAATTTGGCCTCTTGGCAATTTTGAAACAACCAAAACATTTCTAAATTTATTTTTTTAATTCGTTCGCAGTTTACAAGTGATTTGTGGCCATAGCAATGGTGACGCGGTCAAAGAGCTTTTTGCCAAAATACCCTTGGTTGTGCTTGTAATAACAATGTGATTTATAAAACAGGCCAATGTTTTAGAAATCGTACAGTGGTAAATGCCGATGGATACAAGTGTTTAGTTCAAACTGGCGAAGCAAAGATTGGACTATTATACTTGTCCATTCGGTATAATATTACATGCGTGACTGAACAAGAAGAGCTGTATGAAACGGAAGGCTCATGTGTGGTTCTGTGAGAACGCAGTGGTGGAATTCCCATGAGTGACTCGATTAGTGGTAATTTTGAAATAGCAGACGCGAACAGACACGAAATCTACTGAAAGTTTTCATTGACACTTCCTGTCAGTAATTCTCGACAACAGACAAATTTAATACGATACATTTACGAGCAATTTAAACCAAAAACAAAATGAAATCCATACAAAAACTTTTATTTATCGGACTTGCAATTGCGCTCGTCCTGAATTCCTGCACAATGGAAAAGCGAGTTTATATGTCTGGTTACCACACCGAATGGAATAAATCAAAACA
>JAYTMF010000404.1:0-2654 GCA_043728755.1 Flavobacteriales bacterium | reverse complement strand
GAGAGGGTGCTTTATTCTTCTTCCATCACTTTCTTCCATGCCGCGCCAGTTCTTAAAAGACTCACTCACGATGGTATAACTCCTCAATGGCTTATCGCGATACTTTTCATTCGATTCGAGAATGCCCACTGATGCATTGAGGATAGCATTCACAGCAAACATGATGGACAACACGATATAAATGCGAGACGTCATGCGGGCGAGATTTTCAAGTTTTGGATAGTCTCTGAAGACCGCCGGAACCGCAATGGCAATCATCACTACGATGAAAATTAACGCTAATGTTCGGAATACTTTGTAATTGAAAAGTTGATCGTCCCAGCCTACTTTAGTACGTGTAACAGTGAAACGTACCACGCCAATAATGATCCATCGTGTAATAAACCAGATAAGATAACTGATGGCCGCAAGTGAAACAAAGCCAATAATCAAATGCAGGAGATGCATTTTGTCACCAAAAATTCCCTGATTCTCAAGATAGTTTCGCAGTTGATCGGAAAGCGATTCAAAATTCATGGCGCGAAGTTACGAAACAGCACATGTTGCGCACGGCGGGTTGCGCTCAACTTTCAATGCAGAGTGCCTTGTATGGACAGCAATGAATAATTTCGCATTCACAATACAACACGAAGCCATGAATTTTTTACCTGAAGATGTCGAAGCCTATGTGGAAGCGCATACGCAAGCAGAACCAGAGTTGTTATCTCGTCTCAACGATGAAACCTGGCAGAAGATCGTTGCCCCGCGCATGTTAAGCGGACATTTACAAGGACGATTTCTCAGCATGATGTCGAAGATGATTCGACCGAAACGAATCCTTGAGATTGGCACTTACACGGGATACTCTGCGCTGTGTCTTTCGGAAGGCTTAACAGAAGACGGCAAGTTGATCACGATAGACATCAACGACGAATTGAAATGGATCCACGACAAGTATTTCAGTCAATCACCATTGGGTGAAAAGATTGAAGTGCGTTTCGGAAATGCCATCGACATCATCCCAACATTGAATGATGATTTCGATATCGTATTCATGGATGCCGACAAAGAAAACTACATCAACTATTACAATTTGTTGATCGATCGCCTTCATTCTGGCGCATACATTTTCATCGACAATGTGTTGTGGTCGGGAAAGGTGATTTCAGAAGCCCATCCGAACGATGAAGAGACAATTACACTTCAGCAATTGAATGACATCATCACCAAAGATGCGAGGGTCGAGAATGTGATGGTGCCGATGAGGGATGGGTTGATGGTGGTTCGCAAGCGGTAAGCACTTTTCACGGTTGAGACTCGTTTGTTGGATCGAAGGAGTTCAAAGTTCCTAGTTTGTGTGGAGGACGATTTGTAACGATGGCGTTCCTGGGGAATTTTTCCATTGGCGTGAGTTTGTCCATTGACGCGGGTTTGTAACTTCCCAAGACGCGAGTTTGTAACTTCTCATGGCGCGGGTTTGTAACCTCGCATGGCGCGGGTTTGTAACCCGTGCCGGCACCTTGGTCAGGCTTTTAGCCAAAAAATTCTGAACCCATTTATGCCTCAATAGCATATTCCAATAGCTTGCGTTTGAAACCTCCCATGGCGCGGGTTTCAAACCTACCATGACGCGGGCTTGTAACTTCCCATGGCGCGGGTTTGTAACCCGTGCCTTCGCCTTGGTCAGGCTTTCAGCCAAAAGATTTCTGCAACCATTTATGCCTTGATGGCATATTATGCACCGCTGCATTCCATCATTTCATTCTACTATCGCACTTATGAGCGACAAGTACAAAATCCGCGAGCGAGAATGGCCATACTTTGTGACTTTTACAGTGGAGAGGTGGATTGATGTTTATACGCGTGATTTGTATAAAAACATCTTCGTTGATAGTTTGAATCACTGCATTGAGCAAAAAGGACTGATTGTTCATTCATGGGTATTGATGACTAATCATGCCCATCTACTGGTGAACACCAAGGGTGAAAATTTGGAGTTCATCATTCGCGATTTCAAGAAGTTCACTTCTAAAAAGACCTTTGCAGCGATATCAGATAACATCCAGGAGAGCAGGGACTGGATGACTTATTTTTTTGAGAGGTCAGGAAAAAGAAATGTAATGAACAAGGACTTTCAATTCTGGCAAAACGGTTATCATCCAATACATTGCTGGAAGAGGGAACTTATCTTGCAAAAAATAAATTACATACATCAAAATCCGGTCAGGGCGGGATTTGTTGAATACGACGATGAGTGGAAATATGGCAGCGCACGGCATTATGTATGTGGGCTGGGGATGGTGAAAATTGAAATGTTGGATTTGCTTTGATCTTTGGTTAAAGGCCTGGAAGAGGGGCTAGAAGCCTGACCGAGGGGAAGGCACGGGTTAGAAACCCGCGCCATGGGAGGCTACAAACCCGCGCTATCATGGTTATGAAACCCGGGCCATCGAAATTACAAACCCGCGCCATCAAGAGGAAGGCACGGGTTAAAAACCTGCGCCATATAGATTACAAACCCGTGCCATCGAGAATTTATATCGATGTTATTATTGCTACCTTCAACAAACAAATCAGAACTACCCTCAGCCGAGAACCAACCTACGGCGTTAGTTATCGGATTCAAACCCTGATCGACATAATCTTCAAAACCACCATTTGTGATTTGAGAAAAT
>JAYTMF010000403.1:0-1730 GCA_043728755.1 Flavobacteriales bacterium | reverse complement strand
TCAGATTATTGTAGTTCTTGTCTCATTTCATTTCGTCCATATCCATTTCAATTAGTATGGTTAAAGGCGTGAATGAGTCGTTTTGCTGCACCTGTTCGAAAGCGATGTGTTTGGATTTGGGCCATACTGAAGTGAAAGATGCAGGAACATTGATGATGAGTTTTCCGTCGGTAAATTTCGCTTCAGTCAATTCCAGATTCCAGGGAATGAGTTCACAAACCAGTTCATCGTAAGCGCTCAATTTAACGTGAACGCTAACGGTTTCGCCTTTCGATAAAGCGTTCACTTCTTCACCTGTGACACGAAGTCTGAGATGATCTGTTGAGATGCGTAGTTTCACAATGATTGTCTTATTTGGCGATAAAGTTAGCTTCTGAATTCCGCAATTACAGGAAGAACTTGCTAATTTTTCAAACCTATTTCTGCCAATCGCTGATTGAGAAATTCGCTGGCGCTGATAGGTTCGAACTGTGGTTTTTCTCTGGCAGGAATGCACGATGGAAGACAATCCAGGCGCATGTCGCTTCGTGGATGCAGGAAAAATGGAATGCTGTACCTGCTCGTTCCCCATTTCTCTTTTGGAGGATTCACTACCTGATGGGTAGTGCTTTTCAGCTTGCCGTTGGTGTGCCTTTGCAACATATCACCCACATTTACAACAATGTGATCTGGCAATGCGGTTACAGCTACCCATTGGTTTTGCTTGTTCAACACTTCCAGTCCATCGGCTGACGCTCCGATCAATAGCGTGATGAGGTTGATGTCTTCATGTTGACTTGCACGCACGGCACTTTTAGGCTCAGAGTTGATGGGAGGGTAGTGAATAGGACGAAGTATGGAATTACCGTTTCGGATCTTGTTGTCGAAATAGTATTCATCCAGGCCGAGGTAGATCGCTATGGCGCGAAGCATGTACTTTCCTGTTTCCTCAAGGTTTTTGTACGCTTTGATACCCACCTTGTTGAAAGCGGGAAGTTCATCTACATATATGTTGTCCGGATATTCTGACATGATGGGATCGTCGCCTTCTATTTCCTGTCCGAAGTGCCAGAATTCTTTCAGATCACCGGCATTGCTTCCTTTTGCGTGCTCGCGACCAAAGGAAGTATATCCGCGCTGTCCGGCGTTCACGGGGTCTTCGTATTTCTTCTTGATGTCATCAGGAAGATCGTAGAAGTTCTTCACTTCAGCATAAAGATTTTCTACTGTCTCGACATCGATAAGGTGATTTCGCACAGCAACGAAACCGATCTCTTCGTATGCTTTTCCCAATTTGGCAATGAATTGAAGTTTTTGATCCGGATGACCAACGATGAAATCCGAGAGGTCAACGCTCGGAATACCCATATCCTGCAAGTTCATTTTCTGCTGATTTTGAGGGTGCAAAAGTAGAATTCTTTGATTGATTTCGCTTCCTGAAATGCCAATAATACCCATGTGATTTATAAAACAGGCCCATGTTTTAGAAATCATACAGCGGTAAATGCCGATGGCTACAAGTGTTTAGTTCAATCTGGCGAAGCAAAGATTGGACTATTATACTTGTCCAATCGGTATAAATTGTAAATCGGAGCCAATTCGTTGTTTTGTTCGTCGCATGTGCGGAAGTGAATCTACAAGATTTTATTTCCTGTTTATGCATTCCAGGCGACCCCGTTCATGCTGATGAGGTCGTCGATGTAAATACGCTTCCCTTCGGTAGTGAGCAACAATTCCACGCCCTGTTCTCT
>JAYTMF010000402.1:0-6374 GCA_043728755.1 Flavobacteriales bacterium | reverse complement strand
CAAAACAGGCCAATGTTTGAGAAATCATACAGTGGTAAATGCCGATGGATACGCGTGTTTAGTTCAATATGGCGAAACAAAGATTGGACTATTACACTTGTCCAATCGGTATGAGACATAGCGCCAAATAGACAATCAGGTCAATTCAAAGAAGTGAACACTTGTCCGTAGCTCAATACAACTTCTGCCTCTTCAAGAGATACTGTGTCAACACCGGATTGAAGCCTTCGTGCATGTCTGCCTCGACAAAGTCAATCTGGTATTGACCGCATTTTAATTTGAGGTCATGACGAAACTCTGCCATGCGTTTGATGTATGATTCTCGAATGTCAGCAGGATTTACTTTGATTTCTTCGCCGCTTTCCAGATCCGTGAAAGTGTGCGGACGATTTTCATATTCGAAATCAATTTCCTTTTTCTTATCCACGACGTTGAAGAGAATCACATCGTGTTTGTTGTGACGCAAATGTTGCAATGCACCAAAAAGTTCGGCTGTACGATCACTGTTATCCATCATATCACTGAAGATGACCACCATCGATCTCTTGTGCATGCTCTCTGCGATTTCGTGCAGAGCATCCGTAACGGAAGTGATCTGACTTCTGCTTTCCGAAACTGTTTCCAACAACTTCTCCAATTCAGAATACAGGTAATTGTGGTGTGCACCGCTGGCGCTGGTCTTGGTGTTTAGATAAATCTTATCCGAAAAAAAACTGATTCCAACGGCATCGCGTTGTCGCTTGAGCAATTCAATCAAAGCAGAAGCACCATAGATTGAAAACTTGATCTTGTTGTATACATCGCCTTCAGGTTTTACACCCGTTGGAAAAAACATGGATGAAGAAATATCTATCAAAATCTGGCAACGCAAATTCGTTTCCTCTTCATAGCGCTTCACAAAATACTTGTCGGTGCGTCCCAGCAATTTCCAATCTAGATGACGGGTGCTTTCACCGGCATTGTATTGGCGGTGTTCGGCAAATTCCACAGAAAAACCATGGAACGGACTTTTGTGCAGACCGGTGATAAAACCTTCTACGGCCTGCTTCGCCAGCATTTCGAGGCGGCTCAGTCCATGTAGTTTTCTTCTGTCGATATTGATTGGCATTCACTGAATTTCTTATGGCGAAGGTAAGTCTGAATGCGAGTGAGGATTTAAAAATTCAAGAGCGCTTAAGGATTTAGGGGTTAGGAATTACGGGCTAGGGAATCGCGCAACAGGATTATAGCATTATAGGCTGCGCGGAAGGTGAATTGATCATGTGATACCGATTGGACAAGTGTAATAGTCCAATCTTTACTTCGCCAGATTGAACTAAACACTGGTATCCATCGGCATATACCACTGTATGATTTCTCAAACATTGGCCTGTTTTATAAATCACATTGGTATGAGTTGCTGCTAATCGCAAATCAAAAATCAAAAATTCTCCAAATGCCTTGTCATAATCTGAATCTCAACCGGATCACATCGCCGAGCATGCGAAGCGCTTGCTTCCAGAAGACTACAGAGCTTTCCCCGGCGTTGCGAAATTCGGCATTGACCCATCGCACAGTTATGCCCGACTTCTTTGCCAGATAGAGCCATTCGATGTCGGCTGCAAATCCTTTGATATAGGAATTTGGAAAAATGTGCTGAACAGCTTCTGCCCGAAAACCCTTAATGCCACATTGCGTATCGCCAAGGTTGCGCAACATGATGATGTTCACAATGGTGGAAAATATCCCACTGCCTAACCTTCGCACAGGGGGCGTCTTCGAGAAATAGTCAGACTTTCGGCGATCACCGCAGACGACCTTTACAGTAGAATCATCAAATGCATGAATAATCTCCAGAAAAATATCGTATTGAAAAGGAATGTCCGCATCGGTGAAAATGCGTATGTCATTCGTGGCTGCGAGCATGCCCGTTTTCACAGCTGCTCCTTTGCCAATATTCACATCATGGTGAAGCAATGTCCATCCATGCTCCGCACAAATCTTTTCCAATAGTTCTCGTTGACCAGACCCGTCATGCACGACAAGCACTTCAGCGTCCAAATGATGCTTGCGCAAATAATCGATCAGTCCCGGTAATTCTTTACCGAGCTCCTGAGCGTTGTTGTAACTTGGAATGATGAGACTAAACCTCACAAAAGTCCTATTGATAATTTCTGTTATTCAAAAATCTGCTATCGCGTCGCAATATCAGACAATCAACGCCTTCGGGACGAATCAATAATCCCTCACACTCCATATTCTGACCTTGAATCAGCTTATTTTCAAACGACAAGAGGATTTTCTCTGAACGTGGATCCACAGAAATGACATACTCAATTAATGCATCGCTATTCTTCATACCGATGAATCGCTTACCGATATATTCAACAAAATATCCGGTCGTTTCCTCGTCCTTCTTCTGATGAATCACTAGTGATGTGCGTGGCAATAAATCCCTTTGAAAATCTTTCACCCAAAAGGATACAATGACATTTTTTCCGCGCAAAGTTTCAGGAATATCACTTTCGAAGTAGAGATTCCAACCCGCATCGAAAATATGTGAATACAAAGAATCGTGAAGAACCACATCAGAACTGCTGTCAGTGATATAGGTGAAGGCCTCCACCTTAAATAGCTCATTGGTATTTATTCGGGCAATTGAATCGCGTAATAAATCATGCGCATGTATAAAAGCATCAGGTGCAATTCTGTAATAGGTAAATGCATTGTTCGTGGAAATCGCTTGTGCAAACTTTAAAAGAGTAAATTGATGTGGAAGCATCAATGCAGTGTCGCAAACCAACAATATAGGCCGATCGCTCTTTAAGTCTTTCAGCACTGCAGGCACTTCCATCCATTCCTGAGCAAGCGCAATGTTGTTGAATGACTGATGCAACGATGTCCGTGACATTGAAGCGGCAAAAGTGGGCAACCCTGTTTTTATGGAGAGATCATATATGTGATTCTTGATAGACGCATCACAATCACTTCCCACATTCTCAGAACCGATATGAAAAAACGGCAATGGAAGTATCGCCTGAAAATTCTCTTTTCGAAGCAATTCAATGAATTCATTCGAATGCACGCGCAATACATCTTCTCTTTCATTGCGGACTCCTTTCGAAACATTTGATACTCTATTGAAGGCTTCAGAAGACATCAACAATAAGAGGCCGATCAATATCATCGATTTTATCTTTCGGTTTTGGAATGGAACTTTCCAGAACAAAGCGATCGCCAGAACATTGATCATAAAAAACGCCACAAGAGCGAATCGTCCGATGCCACGGAATTGCTGAAGTACTCTCAATTTGATCAGCAATTCTTCAAAGCCATAGTTAAATGGAAAAGCGAAGGAAGCGGCAATGCAAAAAACAATGGCAATGGTGAGCGACAGAAAAACTTTGTTCTCCCACTTCGAAATGGCAGAGAAGAATTTCTTCATCTTGAATAGCGAATAACCCACCACAGCAGTAACCATGAGAATAGCTGCGCCACCGATATATGCGAGTCCCTCCCACTCACCACCTTGCTTGGGTTTCAGAAAACGGAAGAATTCTTCATACCACATTCCATAAGGAAATAAATAACCTCCGGTCGATGACCGATAAACGATAAATCCCCATGGTATAGACGTACGATCAATCACGTCAGAACTGATGCGTATCAACAACTGAAGTAGGATAAACGGAAGGACAAGTTGAACGGCGATGTGCAAAAAAGAACGAACAAAAGAAATATTTCTTTCCCTGTTGAATAATATAAAGCCACACCAGAAACCAAATGCGATCGCACCGAAGAAGACAAGATAATAGATGTGTGCAAAGACGAGGAACAACATATACAATGCGATGATGATGCTCCACTTCCACTTGTACGAATCATAAAACCGCATCAGAAAATATATCATACCGGGCATGGCATAGAGCCAAGCCAGCGGATAGTGTCCACCCATGCGCTCCATCTGTTGCGAGATGAACGTGATACCCACTGCGAACAAAGCCGCATACAAAGCATGAACACCCAATCTCTTTAAAATGAGATAAAGGAAAATCGGACAGATTAAAAGTCCCAACAGCATCATGAGGTTGGTGATGCCCACCATGTGATCGGAAAGATCAATCGCCGGCATCAGCAACCTCACGACATTGGAAGTGAAAGGCTGTCCACCGGTAAAAAAAATGCTTTCACCATACGGGTAATTCAATCCTTGCTGATGCAAGAATCCCTCGTCATACTTTACATGATAAATACTCTGATAGTAAGTTTGAAGTCCATCGCCACCGCTACTGAAAAAATAATTATCCGGCGAACGCAATACATCACCGAAATAAAAAATCACGACCAGCACTGAAAGAGAAAAGCAGATCCACAGGAATTTATCTCTCCACATATCAGAATTTTTCGATGCTCACTTCGATGAATTTGCTCACTGGTGTTTTGCTTTTGTCAGCGAAACTGTCGATGGGCACGAGACAATTTGTCTCGGGGAAATAGGTAGCTATACAACCTTTGGGAATGCTGAATGGCAGCACATGAAATTTTTCAGCTCTGCGTTGTATGCCGTTGTATTCACCTAAAATATTCACCAATTCCTTTTCTCTCAGATCGTGCAGTTTCATGTCATCGGCATTCATTAGAATCACTCGCCGTTCATTCTTTATTCCGCGATAGCGATCATCGAGGCCATAGATAGTAGTATTGTATTGGTCATGACTTCGAATCGTCATCATGATGAAGTTACCTTCCTTCACTGTCACCTTTGGCAATGGATTAACGGAGAACTGTGCCATGCCGGATTCAGTAGTGAATCTTCCTGCTCGCGGACCATTCGGCAAATAAAATCCATCCCTCTCGCGCACTCTAATATTATAGTTTTCGAAACCCGCAATAGAACCTTCTATATGATCACGTATTGCATCGTAGTTGTCTTTCGCTTCTTTCCAGTTGATCGGAAAATTTTCTCCCAACACCACGGAAGCAAGTTCTGCGACGATGGCAGGTTCACTTTTCAACTCTGAAGAAGCGGGATCGAGATTGCCTCTGGAACTGGAAACAACACCCATTGAATTTTCTACCGAAACGAATTGCTCAGCTCCTTCCTGCATGTCGTGTTCAGTTCGACCTAGACATGGAAGTATCAACGCATGCTCGCCGGTAACCAGATGAGCACGATTCAACTTCGTTGAGATTTGTACCGTAAGATTCACCTTTTGCATCGCTCTACCGGTAAACTCCGAATCGGGTGTTGCAGAAATAAAATTACCTCCCATTGCCATAAAGAATTTGACCTTTCCTTTAGCCATGGCTTCAATAGATTCCACAGTATCATATCCGTGTTCGCGAGGAAATTTTATGTTGAAGTGACGATCAAGACCTTCGATAAATTCAGGTTTTGGCTTCTCATAAATACCCATCGTGCGATCGCCCTGCACATTGCTGTGTCCTCGCACAGGACAAAGTCCTGCGCCTTTTTTCGCGATAGCACCTTTGATGAGATGAAGATTCACAACCTCCTTGATATTGTTGACGGCGTGCTTGTGTTGTGTAAGTCCCATTGCCCAACATGAAATGATCCTCTTGGATTTGCTAAGAAGATCTGCAACAGCTCTTATATCATTGATTGGCACTCCGCAATCAGCAAGGGCTTTATCCATATCCAGGTTCTTAAGATCTTCAATAAACGCATCATAGTTCTGCGTACTTTTTGCAATGAATTCATGATCGAAAACACTACCAGGCTCGCGCTGTTCATCTTTCATCATGATATGCATGATGATCTTCAGCAATGCGATATCACCACCAATGCGTACTTGCAAAAAGTGGTCTGCGATCTTCGTTCCACCGGTGAGAATTTCTACCGGACTTTGAGGATCTACAAATCTTGTTGTTCCTGCTTCCGGCAATGGGTTGATGTGAACAACAACACCACCATTTTTTTTGCACTTTTGCAACGCTGACAGCATACGAGGATGATTCGTTCCGGGATTTTGACCGATGACGAGAATGACTTCTGCGTCATACAAATCCTGCAACGTAACCGTTCCTTTTCCAATGCCGATCGTTTCACCTAAGCCTACTCCGCTGCTTTCATGACACATGTTTGAGCAATCAGGAAGATTGTTTGTACCGAATGCTCTCACAAAGAGCTGATATAAAAAAGCCGCCTCGTTGCTCGTTCTGCCTGAGGTATAAAAAACAGCTTCGTGAGGCGAAGCACATGATTTCAATTCATCGTTGATGATGCGATAGGCTTCATTCCATGAGATGGGTTTGTAAAAAGATTCACCACGCGGTAAATGCATGGGATGAGTGACGCGTCCACTTTTTCCTATTTCGTAGTCACTCCAGTTGCTCATTTCTTCGACGGAGTGCTGCTCAAAAAAGGCCGGATC
>JAYTMF010000401.1:0-6958 GCA_043728755.1 Flavobacteriales bacterium | reverse complement strand
TGATCTTAGGACAATTCGCTTGTAATTGCTGATCCGTAAATTGAGGAACTGAATAACCCATTCCCACCGTTGGAGTTCCGGTAAAAGAAGGTTGGACAGATTCACTGCATTGGATCGTTTTGTTTGGTGGACAGGTGAAAGTTGTAGAGCCGCTTCCAGAATTGCCATTGCCTATGCCACCACTATTGCCGGTATTTCCACCGTTGCCATTGTTGCCTTTGTTTCCGCTGCCACCATTCCCTGGTTGGCCATAAACAACTACTGACGTTAAACAAATGAGGATGACTAAAAGAATGTATTGCTTTTTCATAGCTGTAGCTTTAGTTGAGTGATCTCCCAGGCAAAATTTCAGACGTACATTGTTTTCGCTACAGGGAGGAGACAAAAACTACAGGATAAATAATCAAACGGCATTGGTTATACAAGGTTTCGTGATTGATGACGGAATTCGGCAAAATCAATTTTATCATCGTTAAATCAAAAAAAAATGGCCCGAAGGCCATTGATTTTTTTGTTTGCTATACCAATGTGATTTATAAAACAGTCCAATGTTTGAGAAATCATACAGTGGTAAATGCCGATGGATACAAGTGTTTAGTGCAATCCGGCGAAGCAAAGATTGGACTATTACACTTGTCCATTCGGTATTACATCTTCATCATCGCAAAATGATGAATCGATATGCTTCAGACGATATGTTATTAGATATCTTCAAGGTATATAATCCATTCGGAAGTTCATGAACATCTACTGTTCCGAACAACTGACCGGAGCCATTCACAATTTGTTCGGCGGTCACCTTATTACCTGTGTTACTATACACTGCGTATTGAAATGTTCCCGGTAATGACAACTGTCCGGCAAACTTTATTTCGTTCGTTGCAGGATTTGGAAACAAACGCAAGTTATTCGTTAATGCATTTTCATCCACTCCTATATGCACAGGTAACAGATGAACAATACCATCCGCTGTGGCCAGCCATGGTCGTAGCATTGGACCGTCATGGTTGTTCAATGGATTCAAAAATCCACCTGCGAGAAGCGTCACCGCAGCGCCATCCAGCGACCATGATTCAGAAAGAAAATCGTAATCACCAAAGAGAATGCTTCCAATACCATTGGATATTCTTAACACCTTATCCGTTGATGCATCAACGCTCATATAAGGTTGGAAATTACCGAATTCAAGATCATTGGCATACTCTATTGATGTGGTGAGGTCGTGAATATCCATCGCAGGTGTATCTGTACTGCCTTGGAAAATCAGCACATCTGTTTCCCCTGTGTTCTGCGCTGAAGTTGCAGCCCCTGGAAACAGATCGAATCTCAACGCTGGAGAAGGATTGTATCCCGGACTCAAAATTCCTGCGATCACAGCGATGTAATTCACACTTTCACTCAAACTATATTGAAACGACGCAAGTGCATTTGATGCATTCTCACTATCGCCGTTTGCAATAACTATGTTCACTTCAGTTTCGGCAGGTACTTGTACGAATGGTGTTGCCTGCTGAAATGAAAAATCATCGATGATGAGCTCATCATTGAGATAAACATCGATGGTTGAGAGTTGTTCATCTGCACTATTGTGAATGAATTGCACTTGAGTGTATACAGGATCCGGCGGCATTACTTGTAGTTCAATCATATTTCCTCCAGAAGCGGTTGCGACCCAAATTCCGAATGATGCTCCATTGCTGTTGGCAGTGGTATTCAAAAAACCACTCGTCAAAACAGTTGCTGTTGCGCCTTGTAGTCCAAGATCAGCAAACGAAGCAAGGTACGATTCTATAGGCACTGTGCCGGATGCGTCAGTATATGTAAGGATATAATTTGAAGTCTCAAGTCCTATGTATTCCGAATAAGTAGAGTATTGAAGATCATCGATGATTTGTTCTACCATAGGATTTGACTCGAAAACATCAATGGAAGGAGCATCCGTTCCTCCATGATGAAACAATAACAAAGTCTCATTGATAAGAGTGGCATTCTCCATTGATTCATCATGCACATTCCACATCAACGGTTGCTGTGGATCATATCCAAATTCATTCATCACGCCATCCAACACATACGTGTAGGTTCGACCTGAATAGAAATTCTGTTCCAAAGTATAGTATGCTTCAGAAACGTCTATGCTGCTGGAAGGCGCCACTGCAATACTTGCATTGCCACCCACCGGAATATTCATAAAAGGTGTCGCAGTTCTAAAATGAAAATCATCCATCATCAGATTTCCATTGAGATACACATCAACCGATTCTAAATCAACATCCGCAGAATTATGAATGAACTGAGCTCGTGCATACACATTCAAATCATAAACAGGCAATGGAATCAAATCCCCACCGGCAGGTTTTGCAAGCCACAATCCGAATGGAGATCCATCCTGATTAGCCGTTTGATTGAGATACCCGCTCGACAAGATCGTCACTCCCAATCCACCAAGGCCATGACTTGAAAATGGTCCTCCGAATGAACCTATCAAATCATCATTGGTCGCATCGGTTATTTCGAAAGTATAATTGGCCGCCAAAAAAGTCTGGTAACCCGAAAAACTTCCGTAGGAAATATTTTCAAACGCTGTCAGTTGAATGAGTTCTGTTTCTGAAAAATCAACTACCGGTGAATCCGTGGCGCCATGATAAAAGAGAACTTCCGTAGATGCACTGGAACCGATAGACTCAATCGCACCGGTGAACAGACTTATGCCAAATGATTGGAAAGGATTGAATCCATCTGGATCCACATGGCCATTCGCAACCATAATGTATTTTGCTCCCGTTGTGAAAGTGTACGGATTGCTGTAGAAAGCCTCATCCGCACTTTGACTTCCGGAAGGCGCAATAGCCACAGTCAATTCTATCGCAGATGTAATGTTCATATATAAAGTGGCCTGATGAAAATGCAGGTCATCTGCTTTCAAAACTCCACCAACATAGACATCGAAGACCGCCAACGAGCTGTCAGCGCTATTGTGAATGAATTGAATACGGCATGTTTGTGCTGTAATGTTCGTGCTGAAAATAGCCAACGCCCAAAAGGATAAAATCCTGTTCATAGGTTTTAGAATTAATAGAATTTGTTAGGTTGTTATTGCACCCTAAGCTGTTCAATGATACAATCATTTTTACCTGTGACAAACAGCTTCACAAAAATAATCAATGCCGCAAAGTGCGTCGCATTAAAGTACGCCAGTCTGCTCGTGATACTCCATAAAAATGTTCGCCACCGGAAATTTCAACAGCTTTGAGTATCCTGAAAAACGTATGTCGGACATAGAAGTTACGTTTCTCATATCTTCTGGCATCATTCCCAATACAATATCCTTTTGATGTGATATTTGCCACAACTCAAATTCAATCGTAGAACTTCGAAGGAAATTCTTTGTTATGTCTAAAGAAAACAGAGATTACATGCAGCAATTCAGTATCAAGGACCTGGAAAATTATACGGGCGTTAAAGCGCATACGATTCGCATCTGGGAACAGCGTTATGGATTATTGAAACCTGAACGAACTGACAGTAATATCAGGAAATACTCGGATGATGAGTTAAAAACATTGCTCAATATTTCTCTTCTGAATAATCGTGGTCACAAAATTTCTGAGATCGCGAAAATGGATGATCTGAAAATTCGTCAGCTCATTGAAGAGTATTCCTCTACAGATCAGAATGATGATTCAATCATTGCAACATTGAAATTGGCTATGCTCAACTTCGATGAAAAACTGTTTTGTGATATTGTTGATCTCAGGATTGCGACGCAGGGTCTCGAAAACACTTTCCTTCACGTGATGGTTCCTTTCTTGCGCGAAATTGGGGTGTTGTGGCAAACCAGCACCATCTGCCCTGCACAGGAGCATTTTATTTCGAATCTTATCCGCCAGAAAATCTACGCTCAGATCGATAAGCACGGAATACGCGAACCGAAAAAGGATTCCCCAACATATGTTTTCTATTTACCCGAAATGGAATTCCATGAGATTTCTCTCCTTATGCTCTGTCATATGTTTAGAACACGTGGTTACAAAACCATCTTCCTTGGTCAAAGCGTGCCTTTGGATGATTTGCTCCAAGTGCACCTGCGTGTTGGTAATATTCAATTCGTCAGCATTTTTACAACACAACCTGCAACGGCACTTTTACCAAGCTACTTTGAAAAGTTGAAAGACAGCTTCCAAAACACTGAATGTGCTTTTCATTTCAGTGGATTCATTCTCAAGGATAAAAAGTCGCCTGTTCTAGGCCTTTTTCATTTCTACAATGATCTCAACTCGATGCTAGAGCTGGTGAATCCATGAATAGCGCAACATAAATCCTAGTTTATGCCTTATTGAATCAATATTAAATATCTCCAAACTCAGGAGGTGAAATTGATCTTGTTTAAGATTTACGCATTTTTCTTAAACAATATTTGGTGATTCGTATATTTTGTTTAATCTTTGAATTATATCATTAAACAAAATAAGTCATGAGTACAATCGAATTCAATCAAATGCTTGTTACCAACAGTCAAAACTTACGTGGGTTTGCCATGAACTTCACGAGGAATTCAGATGATGCTGACGACCTGGTGCAAGACACCCTTTTTAAGGCGCTCAAGTACAAAGATCATTTTTCCGACGGAACGAACTTCAAAGGGTGGTTATATACCATCATGCGAAATATCTTCCTCAACAATTGCAAGAAGAATCAGCTGAGAAATAAGATTTTCACAAGAACCACCGGCAATCTCAGTTCGGACTGGAAAGCGATTTCTGAAAACAATATTCATGTTAGCCTTGTCGAGAAAGAAATCACAGCGGCCATAAATTCCCTCAAGGATGATCTCAAAATTCCCTTTCGGTTGATGATGGAAGGATATCTATATGATGAGGTGGCTGTGCAGGTTAATGTGCCAACCGGTACAATTAAAAGTAGAATATTCAATGCAAGAAAGAAACTAATGACCGCTCTGCAGGATTATAATTGATCCTATGAACTCGTCGGAAAAATAGGGATAGAAAATTCGATAAAAACTCTGGAACAACATGCAAAAAGGCCGCAAATGCGGCCTTTTCAGTATATATAAAGTGATTGTCTTACTTCTTATCGAATTTAGCGTAGCGGGTCTTGAACTTGTCAATACGACCTGCTGTATCCACCAACTGCATTTTTCCTGTGTAATACGGGTGTGATGTGTGAGAAATCTCCAATTTGATCAATGGATACTCATTGCCATCTTCCCACTTGATGGTCTCTTTTGCGTTGGTAGTCGACTTGCCAAGGAATGCGTATTCATTGGACATGTCTTTGAAAACTACTAATCTATAATTCTCGGGATGTATGCCTTGTTTCATTGTCTTGTAATTCTTGAAATGGGCGGCAAATATACGCGGCACATCTCTATTTCAAAGTTTTGAAGTAAAAAAAAATCAGATTCCTGCTGATACAGAGGAAGATTCATGGTCACGAACCCACCGTCCTCTGCCAGAACAGAGCTTTACACTTTAACAATTCCTATCTCCACCGGCACATTGGTCTTGCTGATTGCACCAAAACCACCTTCAACTTCGGAAAAATTCCGGTATCCTCTAGCCTGTATAATCGACGCTGCCATCATACTTCGATAACCTCCTTGACAATGGAGGAAAAAGTGCTTTTCAGGATTGATATCGCCAATCCAATTATTGATATCCGCCAAAGTCTTGTATTCAGCGTCAGCCACATGACCATTGGCAAACTCACTTTCCCTGCGAATATCCACCACAATAGATTCAGCTGGTTTCAGTGCTGCAGCAAAAACTTCTGGAGTAATGCGATTCACCTTGTCTATTTCCTTGCCGCATTCCAACCATGTTTTGAATCCGCCTTTGAGATGTCCCAACAAATTATCAAAACCTACCCTGCTCAGCCTCATCATGGTCTCCTCTTCTTGACCGATGTCCGTGACCAACAACAATGGTTGCTCGACGTCAGCAATCAAAACTCCAACCCATGGAGCAAAATCACCACCAAGACCGATACTGATGGATTGAGGAATGAATCCCTTCCAGAATTCTGCCGCGCTTCTGGTATCCAGCACTAGTGCACCTGTTGACTCTGCCAACAGCTCAAACTGATCCGCCGTCAACGCATTCATTCCCTTGTTGATGACAGATTCATAACTCTCATATCCTTTCTTATTCATTGCCACATTCATCGGGAAGTATGCAGGTGGCGGCAGAAGTCCATCGGTAACTGCTTTAACAAAACTTTCTTTGCTCGGTTGTCGCAAGGCATAGTTCAATTCTTTCTGCTGCCCGAGCGTTCCAATTGTCTCCTTCATCATGTTTTTTCCGCAGGCACTTCCGGCACCGTGCGCCGGATACACTATTACTTCATCGCCGAGTGGCATGATCTTGCTCATAAGACTTTCATACAGCAAGCCTGCAAGATCTTCCTGTGTCATGTCAGCTGCTTTCTGCGCCAGATCCGGGCGACCTACATCTCCCAGAAACAAAGTGTCTCCGGAAAAAATGCAATGATCCTTTCCACTTTCGTCTTTCAAAAGAAATACGCTGCTCTCCATGGTATGACCGGGAGTATGCAACACGTTGATTGTGATATCTCCAAGTTTGAATTCTTGACCATCGGTGGCGATGATCGCTTCAAACTCAGGATTGGCAAGTGGTCCATAGACGATTGGTGCCCCGGTCTTTTTACTCAGATCGACATGTCCTGAAACAAAGTCCGCATGAAAATGTGTTTCGAAAATATACTTCAGCTTCACACCATCACGGGCCACGCGATCGAGATAAGGCTGCACTTCACGCAGCGGATCGATGATCGCAGCTTCTCCACCACTTGTAATATAATATGCTCCCTGCGCAAGGCATCCGGTATAGATCTGTTCGATATTCATTTACTAAAATTTATAAGCACAAAATTAGTGTTCACTCTCCAAATAAATGATTGACGAACATCATTACCGGCC
>JAYTMF010000400.1:0-2443 GCA_043728755.1 Flavobacteriales bacterium | reverse complement strand
CATCCGGCGTATAAACTCATTCTGGGTAACAATAAAGGGTGCATCAGTCGGTGACATGCTCGCAAAATCAATTTGAAATTTTTGCTTGTCAACGAAGTTTTCGAGTGTTGTTTTTAACGTCGCTTTTTCTTCGTCGGAAAGTGCGGAGGGCATCTGCTCAACCTTCTCGATCAACTTGTCCATCACATCAGCATCCACGCGCTTGAAACGCATGCCCTGTTGCTTGGATTCGGTTTGTGAAATGTAATGCGATGCAAGAGGACCGTCAAGAATCACGACTTCATATGCACGCTCTCTTGCTGATTCTATTGCCGCGTGTTGCTCTTCCTTGTTGCTCGAATAAAGCACAACAGTTTCTCCGCCTTTATCCTTTTGAGAATCTTTGATTTTTTCTTTCAATTCATCAAGCGTCATGCAGAGATCTTCTGTGTTCTTCAGCAATGCAAATTTTTCCGCCTTCTCATAGAATTTTTCGTCGGTCAACATGCCGTATTGAATGAACATGCTGATGTCGTCCCATTTCTTTTCGAAATCTTCGCGATCATTGTTAAACATGCTCTGAAGCTTATCAGCGACTTTCTTGGTGATGTGAGCCGAGATCTTTTTCACATTGGCGTCTTCTTGTAAGTAGCTACGCGAAACGTTTAGCGGAATATCCGGTGAATCAACCACACCATGCAATAGCGTGAGGAAATCAGGAAGAATATTCTTCACTTCATCGGTGATAAAAACCTGATTGCTGTACAACTGCACTTTATTCTTCTGCACTTCGACATTGTTTTTCATTTTGGGGAAAAACAAAATACCGGTGAGGTTAAATGGATAATCTACGTTGACGTGAATGTGAAATAGAGGCTCATCAAAACTCATTGGATAGAGCTCGCGGTAGAATGATTTGTAATCTTCATCTTTCAGATCTGCCGGCTTTTTCAACCACAATGGTTGTGTATTGTTGATGATGTTCGGAATCTTGATCTCCACATCTTTTGTCTCGCCTTTCTCGTCTGCTTCACCTTCGATCCAGTCGCTTTTCTCACCGAATTGAATCTCAACAGGCATGAATTTGCAATACTTATCTAAGATGCCTTGTACGCGTCCGTCTTCACAAAACTCAAGCGAGTCGTCCGCAAGGTGAAGCGTAATCGTGGTGCCGGGCTCTGTTCTTGTGCCAATTCCCATGCTGAAGTTCGGTGATCCGTCGCATGACCAGCTTACTGCTTCTGCGCCCTCTTTGTGAGATAGAGTTTGAATTTCAACCAGTTTGGCGACCATGAAGGCGGAGTAAAATCCAAGTCCAAAGTGACCGATGATCTGCGCATCCTTATATTTCTCTACGAACTCTTCCGCTCCGCTGAATGCAATCTGATTGATGTATTTTTCAACTTCCTCAGCCGTCATGCCGATTCCATTGTCACGAACTGTCAGGGTTTTAGCATTTTTGTCAGCCGTTACCTCCACTTTCAACGTGGTGATTTCGTGTTTGATCTCTCCCGAAATACTGAGCGTTTTTACTTTCTGACAAGCATCCACTGCATTACTCACCAATTCACGAAGGAAGATTTCGTGGTCACTGTAAAGGAATTTCTTGATGATCGGAAAAATATTTTCCGTGTGAACTTTCAAAGTGCCTTCTGTTTGCATGCGTTGAATATTTTTTTGTTAGCGTTTATTTTTTCGTTGACAGCGTCCATTCTCAACCGCCATGCCATTCGCACGATGTGTGTTAAGTTGTCAGGCCGGGTGTTTTCTTTCTGACAGAATAGAAAATGTTCGACTGTTTTCAACTGATTCACTGCTTATTTAAGACCTGTCCACTAATTTCCCCTCAAAATTAATTTTCGTTATGGCATTTCCTTCAGATCTAGAAATTGCACAGAAGTGCAAATTGCAACACATCAACGACATCGCTGCGAAACTGAATATATCGGTGGATGATCTTGAGCATTATGGCAAATACAAAGCGAAGTTGCCGTTGAAATTGATCGATGAGTACAAGATCAAGAACAACAAGCTAGTACTAGTTACAGCTATCACACCTACACCCGCCGGTGAGGGAAAGACAACTACATCCATTGGTCTTACTGAAGGTCTCAATAAAATTGGAAAGCGCGCCACAGTTGTATTGCGTGAGCCATCACTGGGACCTGTCTTCGGAATGAAGGGTGGAGCAGCAGGCGGTGGCTATGCCCAGGTTGTACCCATGGAAGACATCAATCTACATTTTACCGGTGATTTCGGTGCTATTGAGAAGGCGAATAATTTGCTTTCTGCATTGATCGACAACAACCTACAAAGCAAACAAAACAATCTTGGTCTCGATCCGCGTCAGATCTATTGGAAGCGTGTGATGGACATGAACGATCGCTCTTTGCGCAATATCACAATAGGTCTCGGTGGCACTGCCAACGGAATCCCACGACAGGAAAGTTTCAATATCACTCCC
>JAYTMF010000399.1:0-2646 GCA_043728755.1 Flavobacteriales bacterium | reverse complement strand
GCTGTTTGCCATCTCTCCAAACAGTGACTTTTACTTTGTCGCCGGGGCGATACTTACTCACCTGTTCTTGCAATGATGGAACATTCCTCACTTGCGATTCTCCCACTTTCTGAATGATATCACCTTCGCGAATTCCGCTTTCTGCAGCCGCTCCACCATCGGTCAATGATGACACAAGAATTCCTGCAACTTCCTTCAACCCTTTATCCTTGGCTATTTCTTCATTCACATCACTTATGCTGACACCAATAAATGCGCGTTGTACCTGACCGAACTCGATGATATCCTGTGCAACTTTCTTTGCTATTGACGCAGGCACGGCGAATGAATAACCATTGAATGCGCCTGTTCTTGAAGCGATGGCCGTATTGATTCCGATCAATTCACCTCTGGTATTCACCAATGCGCCTCCGCTGTTCCCTGGATTCACAGCCGCATCCGTTTGGATAAAAGACTCCACTGGAAAAATTTCATTGTTTAATTTTTTATCGCTTCCAAGCAAATGAATATTCCGTGCTTTGGCACTCACGATTCCTGCAGTTACGGTGCTTGTGAGATCGAAAGGATTGCCCACTGCGATTACCCATTGCCCTATCTTGACTTCATCACTACTGCCCCAAACGATTGCCGGCAGATTTTTCTCCTTAATCTTAATCACCGCAATATCAGAACTAGGATCTCTTCCAACGACTGTTGCTTCATAGCTCTTATTGTTGTTCAGTGTTACACTGAGTTTTTCTGCGCCCTCCACCACATGATTATTCGTGATGATGTAACCATCAGTCGAAATGATAACCCCGGAACCCGAAGCCATTTGCACCTGTGGTTGCTGCTGAAAGTCCAAAAAATCCGACCACGGATTATACATAGGCTGAATGGTTGTTTGCATCTTTACATGGACCACGCTATTGACAGTGCGTTCCGCCGCGCCGGTAAAATCAATAGTCCCTTCGGGAAAGCCGGCAAACGAGGCATTGTAAACCGGAATTTCCGAAGCACTGATTATTTGTCCTGCTGGCTTATCATCAAAAAACGTTTTGTAGGTTCCGAGTGAAACAAATCCACCGGCCAACGCCATTGCGATTAACATCAAATTCTTTTTCATAAAGCTTAAAATTGGATTTTGTCGTTCAATAATTTTTGAGCGACACAAATTTAAACGAGAGATTTTTTTTCCATTGTGGAAGATTCTCTGAAAAAGTGTTAAGCTCCATTTCGAAAACGCTGCATTGTCCATAACATCAATAGAATCAGAGTACTCATGTAATTTTACGCAACGCAGATTTAACTTTCCGTTAAATTTTTCAAGGTTGATATGTGTCACCTCTTCTTGCGATTTTATCCCCGAAGCAATTTCTTCAATCTCTGAAAAATTCCAAAACATCACGGAGTCTTACTTCATGTGCAATTACATTCGCATCGACATCAATGATGCAATACAATAGGCAAACGACATCGATTATAGGTGCCTTCGCGATTCTGGTTTTCGTGATGATTCTGGTTTCATGCGAAAAAGAAATTACGGTGGATCTACCGAGGGTGGAACCAAAAATTGTTGTTGAGGGAAGCATTTATCAAGATCAGCCACCGTTGATCATGCTCACCTGGAGTCAAGGATATTTCGATCCGACATCGCTTGAAACATTGCAGAACTTGTTTGTGCATGATGCAATAGTGACCTTGACAGTTGATGAACAGTCCTATGTTCTTCCCGAATATTGTTCGAGTGATCTCACGCCTGAAGAACTTGAATTCGCTTCGGCCGCGCTAGGAATTCCTGTAGAAACGATCTTATCATTGAACTTATGTATTTATACGTCGCTCAATCTGTTGGGAGAGGTAGGAAAAGTTTACCACCTCGACATCCAATATCCCGGACACCATTGCACGAGTGTGACCAAACTACCTGAGTTGGTTTACATCGACACGTTGTACTTCAATATTGTGAGTTCGCATCCAAATGACAGTTTGGGCTTTATTTTTGGGATTCTGACCGACCCTGATACCATTGGCAATGCATATCGCTGGTTTGCGAAGCGGATCAACCATTATCCGCAATGGATAGACGACGAAGACTTGAGAGGCAAACAAAAAGACTTCAATTATATAGCGCCGCTTGGTTCCGTTTTCGATGATGAATTTTTCAATGGACTTTCATTCGAATTTGCGTATTACCGCGGAACTGAACCGAACACCAGCAAATTCGATGATCGAAACATTGAGCGAGGCTATTTCAAAATTGGAGATTCCATAGCCGTTAGAGGATGCACCATGGACCGAAATGCATATAAATACATTTATAGCTTTGAGTCACAGATTTCAAATCAAGGAAGTCCATTCGCTGTTCCATTCAATCTTGAGACGAATGTTGTAGGAGGACTCGGTGCATTTATCGGTTACGGAGCCATTTATGACACCGTTGTGTGTTATTGAAATTTCATGGTGTCTTTTTTGGTGATTTACATCACTAACAAAATTCCATTTCAAAAAGTATTTTCGCGGTATGTTGGATAAGAAAAGCAAATTGATCTCCACACTCACATTTCAATGCCCGGGCTGCAG
Organism: Flavobacteriales bacterium; assembly: GCA_043728755.1. Classification (GTDB taxonomy): domain Bacteria; phylum Bacteroidota; class Bacteroidia; order Flavobacteriales_D; family Sanyastnellaceae; genus JAIBBG01. The sequence goes on along the minus strand of JAYTMF010000399.1, from coordinate 84 downwards.
TCAGGTATCCATGTACGAGAATCCTTCGTTGCACACTTTTAAAGATCTGGGAAAACTTAAACCCGCTTGTGACAATTGCAGGAC
>JAYTMF010000398.1:0-3763 GCA_043728755.1 Flavobacteriales bacterium | reverse complement strand
TTCCCATTGATCGTCCATTGTTGTACGGCCTGTTTCTTCGACATACCAGCATGCGAGAAACGATGTGGCTATCGCTTTTAGCACAAGTGCTGCTCGTGTCATCCGTTCTGTATGCATTCATCAAATCCTATTTTCGAAACAGATCCTACAAAACGATATACTATTTCATTCTTGTTCCACTTATCGGGTGCACAGCCATTTCGATCAAATCGTGCACACTCATTCCGGATGCCTTCACACCACTTTCCATTCTATGCTTCTTCATTCTAGTGCGCGCCAATCAACCTTCAGTTTTACGCATGTGGTTTATGACCGTGATGATTTTTTGCATAAGTGTTCATCAGAGTCATTTGATGATTCTGTTGGTTGCCTTTCTTTTATTCGCCATCGCCGAAAGCCTACAACACGGTTTGAATAACACATTGTCAAAGACACGCAATCTCAAGTTTATGATCCCCGTGCTCCTGTTGTCCTTTTTACTCACGCCGATCATCAACCTTAGTTATAGTGGCAAATTTTACTGGAGTCAATCCGGAAGTATTTTCATCATGGGGAGATTGGCGGACAACGGTATGTTGCAGTCCTACCTCCGAAAAAATTGTGAGTCGCATTCCTACGAAATGTGCAATTACGTAGAACAGATCCCCTCGGATTTTTTATGGAATGAAAACAGTCCACTTCACAAAATGGGAGGTTGGGAGAATCCATCCCCAGAATATGATCTGATTATCCGGGATCTGATCACAACTCCAAAATACTTTTTTCAGCTTTGTTATAAATCATTGAGTGCATCGATCACTCAGTTCTTCACATTCAACATCTCATTGCGCGCCGAGAATGAAGCAATGAGTTATGACTCACCACCACATTATGCACTTCGAACGGTTTATAATCACGAGATGAATCAATACCTAAATTCGAATCAGAATGTAAAGCGGCTTAACTATGATGCAATTGATGCGAGACAGTTGTGGTTTATCATCATCATTTTCTCGCTTTTCGCACTTATAAAGATTTCTAAACTCGGCAGCTACACGACACACTTCCGTCGGCTACTATCGCTGATCTTTTTCTACACCTTGTCCAATGCAATTATTTGTGGAGTCCTTTCTATTCCGAATCCGCGATATCAAACGCGCGTGTTCTGGCTGATACCGTTGGTAATATTGATGTTGATGATATCGCTTTGGATCAATCACAGAAAGGAAATCCTGGCCTATTTCAAGGGTTAATCTTTGTCGACACTTACCGACGGCGAGACTTCAACGGTAATTTTTCCTATCGATCACATTGTATTTGAAAATGCACCACAGTGCGCGGAATCCATCTTTCCAACCGATTTTTTTTCCTTCGGCATAGGTCCTGCCATAGTACGAAATTCCAATTTCATAAATGCGAATGCCTTCAACGCGAGAAAGCTTCGCTGTGACTTCCGGCTCGAATCCGAAACGATTTTCTTTCAGCAACAATTTTTTGACAATGTCTGTGCGCATCAACTTATAGCATGTTTCCATATCTGTGAGGTTGAGATTCGTAAATGCATTGCTGGCGAATGTCAACATTTTATTACCTATCGAATGCCAGAAGAACATAATGCGGTGAGGATTTCCACCCATGAAACGCGAGCCGTAAACGACATCGGCGCTGTCTTTAAAAACAGGCTTGAGCAGATCATTGAATTCTTCAGGATCATATTCGAGGTCAGCATCCTGTACGATGATATAATCTCCCGTTGCGAGCTCAATGGCCTTATGTATGGCTGCTCCTTTGCCTTTGTTGACAGGCTGTTCAAAGTAGGAGATTTCCCGATGAGTATTCGCCTGGATATACGCTGTGATCAATTCCCCCGTGCGATCTTTTGAAGCATCGTTGACCACAACAAGTTCCATCGCAATGCCATTAATCAATTGAATAGCGAAAAGTTTGTCGAGTATGGAAACGATGGTCGCTTCTTCATTGTAGGCTGGTATCAGAACCGAAAGTTTCTTAATGCTCATATTATTTTGTACTATTCTCCAGTAGTTCGCAATGCGATTCTAAGACTTGGGTTGCTTGTATTTCGATGGCAAGGCACTTTCAATAGAAATAAAAACCACATTGCGCAAAGCTATTAAATCATCGTCACCAGTTCCCATAGGATAAACAGCATCATGTATCACCACCTTGATGATGCTCGGATATGAAGGAGAAAATATTTTCTCCGGATTGTTGATGACACGATAATTCGATTGCCATGTAATTGGAACGATAGGCACATTTCTGTCAATCGCCATTCTGAATGCGCCATTTTTAAATGACTTCATCCTGGGTGACGAAAGTGGGATAGTTCCCTCTGGATACATTGCCACGCATTCCTTTCTTTCCAGCGCCTCATAAGCTTTCTGCAACGACTCGTATGCACTTTTTCTATTGACTCTGTTGATAGGAATATCCATTGTTCTGAAAAAAAGCCGGAATAGAGGCCACTTCAGCAATTCACCTTTTCCGATAAAGAGAAAATACTCGTCAATAACGCGATACATAAATACTGTGTCAAGGTGAGAGCTATGATTCGAGACAATTATAAAAGGCGGTTTTGGCAACTTGTTCTTGCCCGTAATCTTCATCGGGCAAAAAAGCAATGTCTGTATGATTGCGGCCCAAAGGCGCTTCAATTTGAAAGCGGCAGGATAGGACTTCTTCTTTCGCAACAAAATGAAAAAAAACGGATAAAGCAAAATCAATGAGACCCAGAAAACCAACCCGATCCAGAGTTTGTAAGCAAAGTAAAAGGGGGCCAATAGCAATCGCATCATCATAGGAGCGATGCAAGCTAATCGGAAATCACAGAAAGTCATTTCACCTTAATCAGATCGTCATAGCGTAAAATAAAAACCCGGAGTCTGATCTCCGGGCCTGGCATTATTTTTTTCATTAAAATGCGACGGTAATGCCCAACAGATACGTGTACTTATTGGTGGCGGAACGCGTGGTGCTAAAAGTGATGTCGCTGTTGTCCTCCACCACAATAGTTGATTTGTCGACGAACGAAACTTGTCCGCCGGTCATGTTTTCGAAGCGGCCCTCCACATAAATGCTAGGTGTTAATTCGAGTCGCAGTCCTGCCGCCCAACCGAATGAATAGGTCATATCCAGATGAGCTCTTTCAGAATTAGTAGCGGATGAATAACCGTCGCTATCGATGGTGATATCCGTTTTCGTTTTGAATGCTTCAACACCCGCGAAAGCATCAGCATAGGGTTGAATTCTTCCTACAAAAGGTCGAAACCTTGCTATGGCCTGATAGCGATTGATTGTACTGCGGATGCGCATGGTGCCGGCTTCGTAGACGTTTGTCCCGGAAGAATCTGTGTAAACGAGTGCGTTGATGTCCTTGTTTTGCGATCCCATATTGTTCCAGGCAAACCCAAGGCCTACCTCCAATGGGGAGTTACCAAGCGGAGCGGTAAAGTTGGCAGCAAATCCGGCTGGATGGCTACTGTATTGCATTGCGAATTCACCTCTTGGTTGAATGACCTGGCCACCCACTGTAAGCGTTGCCGAACGACGTCTCTGCGCATTTCCTGAAAAATGCGCCACTGTAAAAACACTGACCAGCGCTATGAGAAGTATGTTTTTTTTCATAACAAAAAAAATTGGATTCATGGCGGCAAGCCAATGATTATGCCAATGGACAAAAGTAAAGTTACACTCAAATCTACTTGAATAAAACAATATTAAAAGAGCGGCTATTTTCGCATCACATAAAATAGAATGGTACAAC
>JAYTMF010000397.1:0-2870 GCA_043728755.1 Flavobacteriales bacterium | reverse complement strand
TATGAATTGTTCTCCCCGTTCAACACGACTGGAAGCAACATCTTCAATTTTGACTGCCTTGGGTTTATGAATCTCTCTGAAAATCCTGCTTCCGGGCTTGTTCAGTTCACTGAAATAAACAGTGACAACGACGTGGTGATCACCAGGACTTTAGGTTCGCTATCATGCATTAAATTTTTTCGCACAACGCTTACAACTATGCACACTCAAGCCAAGTCACTGCAAATGGAAATTTCCCTAGCGCGACCGCTGCTGTGTCCATTTCGGACATTCAGGTCAATGACATTCTCATCACCGAATGCGATACGGTACAACACAAATTTGCTGTCATCCGAATCACTATTGTCTTTGATGGCGCAGCAACAGGTGCTGATCGATATGCCTTTGATGTGAAGAAGTAGTTTGACGTGCCAGGCATAGCTAGTGTATCCGTGTGTTCGTGAAATGAAGTGCATGCTGGATGTTCTGTTTCCGGTGTCATCACGAGTAATCGACACGGCCAAGACTACAAATTTTTACTGAAATGGATGATTGACAGGCAAAATGCTTCATTTTCGCGTGGTAAACATTTCATCAACTGACCTTATGGGAAAAATTATTGTTCCTTCTGATTTCACACCGGTAGCGCAAGTGGCTATTAAGTACGCATGCGAACTTTCTACTTCTACAAGTAGCGATGTTCATCTATTGCACATTGTAAAAACTGCTGATGAGGTGGAAGCCGCTAAAGCCAAGTTGGACGCACAAGCTGCGGAGTATTCTGCTTCCAGCGGTCGCAAAGTGTATGCGATTGTGCACGTGGGAAATATTTTCGATGACATTCCCAAAGTAGCTCAAGATGCAGATGCAGAAATGGTAGTGATGGGAACGCACGGATTGCAAGGGATGCAATTCATCGTTGGAAGTAACGCATTGCGCATCGTGACGGAAAGTAAAGTGCCGATGATCATTGTTCAAGCCGGATCTGAGCGCAGCGCGAATGTTACGAAATTGCTCGTTCCATTGGATTTACATCGTGATACCAAGCAGAAATTGAAATTGGCCGGGGACGTTGCGGAAAAATTCAAGTCTGAAGTTCACCTCATTTCACCAAAGGAGAAAGATGAATTTCTACACAATCAACTTGCTCGCAACATCAACTACGCTGAAGGCTATCTTGAACAAAGAGGGATCAAGTACAAGACGACCATTACCGATGCCAGTTCATCCGGTTTTGTAAAGGATCTACTGAAATACGCTCACTATGTGGAAATTGATCTGATTTGTATTCTCAATACTGCTGAAGATAGATTGGTGCATGCGTTCGGAATTGATAGCGAACAAAAAATCATTACCAATGATGCCGCAATTCCAGTTATGATTCTGAATCCGGCTGCGTTGTACAAAGACGCTTCATCAGTGTTGGCGCAGTAAGCAATCACCACGAGAAAGATTTAGGATGCGTTTTCAAATGCATTTTGTTTTTTAATGTTGCGCGCGACTACATTTACCGCCTGTAATGAAATACAATCGCATTCTTCTCAAACTGAGCGGCGAGGCGCTCATGGGTGATAAACAGTTCGGTATCGACAACAATCGCCTCATTCAATACGCTAATGAAATCAAAGATGTGTGGAGCGCCGGCGTGCAGGTAGCTATCGTCGTTGGTGGTGGAAATATTTTCCGCGGTGTTCAAGCCGAAGAAGGCGGAATGGAAAGAACGCAAGGCGATTACATGGGCATGCTCGCTACTATGATCAACAGCATGGCATTGCAAAGCGCTTTGGAAAGTATCGGCGTATTCACCAGACTTCAAAGTGCCATCGAAATGAAAACCATCGCAGAACCTTTTATCAAGCGCCGCGCTATGCGTCACCTGGAAAAAGGTCGTGTAGTGATCTTCGGCGCCGGAACAGGCAATCCATTTTTTACAACAGATACAGCAGCTTCTCTTCGTGCCATTGAAATGGATTGCGATGTGATTCTCAAAGGAACACGCGTCGATGGTATTTATACCGCAGATCCGGAGAAATTTCCCGATGCCATCAAGTACGATAAAGTTTCATTCGCTGAAGTTTTTGAAAAAGATTTGAGGGTGATGGACATGACGGCATTCACACTCTGCAACGAGAATAAATTGCCCATCATCGTTTTCAATATGAATGAAAAGGGCAACCTCAGAAAAGTGACGCAGGGCGACGGTATTGGCACCTTGGTGAGTTTCTGATCTTTTTTGATTTCCTTTTCTGAAGTATTTTCGTTGCTCGTTTTTAAATCCATGTTATGAGTGAAGAAGTGAAAATGGCTTTGGATGAAGCCAACGATTCAATGCAGAAAAGCATTGATCACCTAGAGTCAGAATTATCTAAGATCCGCGCCGGTAAGGCTTCTCCTTCAATGCTCGATGGCGTGAAGCTCGATTATTACGGCTCACCGACATTACTCAAAAACGTGGCGAATATTCTCACGCCTGATCCACGCACCATTACTGTTCAGCCTTGGGAAAAGGGCATGCTCGATAAAATTTCAAAGGCGATCATGGAAGCCAATCTTGGATTGAATCCTCAGAACAACGGCGACGTTGTAATCCTCAATGTTCCTATGCTCACTGAAGAGCGCAGAAGGGACCTCACCAAACGCGCACACGCCGAAGGCGAGCATGCCAAAGTGGGATTGCGCAATGCGCGAAAAGATGCACTCGATTTTATCAAGGTCGCACAAAAGGACGGACTACCTGAAGACGAAGCGAAAGCAGGCGAAGCAAAAGTTCAGGAAATCACCGATCGATTCAACAGAAAAATTGATGAGCTGATACAGGCGAAGGACAAGGATATTATGACGATTTGAGCGCTTTCGTTTTATATCTTATTGTTCCTTAGTTGTAATTCTAG
>JAYTMF010000396.1:0-1180 GCA_043728755.1 Flavobacteriales bacterium | reverse complement strand
GCATCTGAAGCAACCGGCATGCCGCTATACCGATACGTTGGTGGAGTAGGAGCAAACACGCTACCGATTCCGCTCATGAACATCATCAACGGTGGTGCTCACGCAGACAATAAAGTAGACGTGCAGGAATTCATGATCCTGCCTGTAGGTGCAGATACGTTCAGTGACGCATTGCGAATAGGCACCGAAGTATTTCATCATCTCAAGGATGTATTGAAGAAAAAAGGATTTTCAACAAACGTTGGAGATGAAGGTGGATTCGCACCGAATTTCAAAAGCAATGAAGAAGCATTGCAGTGCGTGATGCAAGCCATAGAAGCCGCGAATTACAAACCAGGCATAGATGTTTGTATTGGACTCGATTGTGCAAGTACTGAATTTTATGATGCGGAGAAGAAAAAGTATGTATTGGAAAGCACAGGCGACGAATTGTCGAGCACCGAAATGGTCGCATACTGGAAAACGTGGTGTGATAAATACCCGATTGTTTCTATTGAGGATGGGTGTGCTGAAGATGATTGGGATGGCTGGAAATTGCTCACTGAATCACTTGGCGGACACATTCAACTCGTAGGAGATGATTTGTTTGTGACCAATGTGAATCGATTAGCTCGAGGTATAGAAGAAGGTATTGCCAATTCTATTCTCGTGAAAGTCAATCAAATCGGAACGCTCACCGAAACCATTGAAGCCGTTCAAATGGCTACAAAATATGCTTACACTTCGGTGATGAGTCATCGCAGTGGAGAGACTGAAGACACAATCATTGCCGACCTTGCTGTGGCACTTAATTGCGGACAGATCAAAACAGGTTCCGCTTCACGCAGCGACAGGGTTGCTAAATACAATCAACTATTGAGAATAGAAGAGCAACTTGGAAAAACAGGGATTTATCCGGGAAGAGCTTTTCCGTTTCTGCCGTAGCGGTTATTGGGTTATTAAGTTATTAAATTATTGGGTTATTCGTTATTGAGTTAATGCGCGCCGAGCATTTCTTATGTTGCCAATATGAAGCAATAAACCATTAACCATTAACCATTCACCAATAACCCAATTTAACGAGGAACTTCATCATCGCTTCGTTGCCACCCCGATATACAGGTTCTTTTTCTGCGAAGGCAACCGGCAAATCTTCCACGATCTCCAATGGCATCACTGCCTGAGGCGGATCAATTTGAGC
>JAYTMF010000395.1:0-8590 GCA_043728755.1 Flavobacteriales bacterium | reverse complement strand
GATCCGGGTGATGTTGAAAAACTGATTGAAATACTTGCTTCAAGACCTGACCTGAAACTTGCGTCGGTCTTCACGCACCTTGCAGCAACCGATGAGGCGTCGCATGATGAATTCACACAAAAGCAATTGACCACCTTTGAAAGGTGTGTTGATGTTTTGGCGAACAAAACAAACCAGGTGTTCCTTCGCCACGCATTAAATACAGCGGGGATCGAAAGATTTCCTCATGCTCAATATGACATGGTTCGACTGGGCATTGGTCTATATGGCATTTCCGCCAGCGGCGATGAACAAGAACAACTGCGCAATGTGAGCACATTGAAAACTGTGATCTCTCAAATTCGATTTGTTCCTGCGGGTGATAGTGTTGGATACTCCAGAAATTTCGTCGCCAAAAAGAAAATGAAAATCGCAACCATTCCCGTTGGATATGCCGATGGGATGAGAAGAAATCTGAGCAATGGAAAAGGATATGTAGTGATCAATGGCATGAAAGCACCCATTGTCGGCAACGTTTGCATGGATATGACTATGATCGATATCTCAAAGATCGATTGCACAGAAGGTGATGATGTCGAAATTTTCGGCAAGCATATTTCACTCAACGAATTTGCAAAAATGTGCGGAACGATAGCCTACGAGGTGTTGACATCCTTGAGCCAACGTGTGAAAAGAGTATATCTTCAGGAGTAATTTTACAACGATCGTTCAATTAGGGTAATCGCGACTTTATTCGTACTGTGACATCAAAGGATAATCATCACATAGCAACTTCAAATAGATAATAACACAGATCATAGCTCTGAAATGAAAAAAATAATTACACTTCTACTTCTCTCAACTTTCACCCTGACTACATACGCTCAAGAAGTTGCAACTGTCAAAGGCGAGGTTTTGATAAAACTCAACGCCGGATTTTTACCTGAAATATTCGCGAGTGCGGTGAATGCGGAAATTGGATTCACTCCTGCTTTCAAACTGGAAAATTGTGTGAGTGATTATTTGCACATCTGGCTTTTTTCATTTAACGAAGATGCAATATCAAAGACGGAATTACTACGTCAACTCAGCACCTTCAATGGAGTGGAAGTCGCTCAAGCCAATCACATACTCGCCGAACGTGTAACGCCTAACGATCCGTTTTTCGGTCAACAGTGGCATCACAATCAGGCGGAAGACCACGACATTGATAGTGATCTGGCTTGGGACATCACCACCGGAGGAATTACGGCCACAGGCGATAGCATTGTCGTATGTGTAGTAGAGCTCGGCGGTGCCAAGTGGAATGTGGCTGACATCATCGACAATCACTGGGTGAATGTGCATGAGATCCCGTTAAATGGAATCGACGATGACGGCAATGGATATGTGGATGATTACCATGGCTGGAACATCAACACGCTATCTGATGTGGTTGGACAAGGGGATCATGGAACGAGAGTGAGCAGTATGATCGGGGCGAAAGGAAATAACGAATTGGGTGTCACCGGTGTGAACTGGAACGTGAAGATTATGCAGGTGGACATTGGAGGCGTGTCAGAAGCCAATGCCATCGCAGGCTATGCTTATCCGCTCAAAATGCGAAAGCTCTACAATGAAACAAATGGTATGCAAGGTGCATTTGTTGTTGCTACCAACAGCAGTTGGGGCACCGATGGAGGACAACCTTCCAGCGCTCCGCTTTGGTGTGCTATGTATGATTCACTTGGTGTTCACGGAGTGTTGAGTTGTGGTTCCACTTCCAACAGCAATGTTAATATTGATATGGTGGGTGATCTTCCAACAGCCTGCCCCAGCGATTATATGGTTTCCGTTGGACGCACCAACAGCGCTGATGTTCGAGCATCCGGTGGCTATGGACTCACTACCATTGATCTAATGGCTCCAGGTGATAATGTGTATCTCGCCAACAACAACAGTTACGGAATTACCACCGGCACTTCATTTTCTGGGCCTTGTGTGGCTGGTGCAATTGCTCTTCTCTATTCTGCTCCCTGCACTTCATTGATGCAGATTGCTCAATCGGATCCGGCAACAGGCGCGATACTCGTGAGAGATTACATCTTCGATGGTGTAGATCAAACCTCACAACTCCTCGCTGAAACAGTGAGCGGTGGCCGACTCAACGTGAACAACAGTCTCAATCTTGTGCTGAACGAATGCAGCAATGGCTCATGCATAGCGCCTTTCGGTATGGTTGCAACACAGCAAATCTCTCCTCTCGATTTCTTGATTGAATGGCACGTGCTGAGTAGCATGAACGCTTTTGACGTACAGTATCATGTGGAAGGCAACGAAGAATGGACAACCATTTCCGACATCACACTAAACTCCATATTGCTTAGTGCGCTAGACACCTGCGCAACGTATGAATTGCAGATCATGGCGGCGTGTACTGAAGACAATAGTGAATGGTCAGTTCCTTTGGTATTTACAACAGGAGGTTGTTGTGAAGCATCTGCTTCAATAATCTTCTCCGGAATTTCTTCCACTTCGGGAATGGTAACCTGGGATGCTGTGATTTCCGCAAATGGTTATGAATTGGAGATCACCCCGCAAGGTGGTAATCCAATTACCTACCCGAGCATTGAAGTCAATTCCATGGAACTCGCCGATTTATTGCCTTGTAAATTGCATACAATGAATCTCCTCACTCTCTGCGGCAGTACTCCTTACCCTTCCATAACCACATCTTTTCATACTGCCGGCTGCGAAAATTGTGCGGATATTTCCTATTGCACTGTTTCCGCAAGCGCCTCCGGTGAATTCATTCAGCAGGTGACATTGGGTGACATCAACCGCACTTCCACTTCCGATGGTGGTTACATCTTCGTGACGGATGCCACAACAACCCTTCACGCACAAAGCAATTACAACATCACTGTTACTCCGGGTTATCCCGGCGCAAGTATCTACAACGAAAATTTCCGTGCATGGATTGACTACAATTCTGATGGCGATTTTGATGATACCTCTGAAATGATATTCGATGCCGATGTTCCGGCAACCGCGGCTATCACAGGTAACTTCACTGTTCCATCAGACATCCTCAATGGTTCTGTTCGATTGCGTGTTGGTATGCGTTACACTACTGGGTCGACACCTGTGGAGCCTCTCAACTGCGGCGAATGGTCTTACGGTGAAACAGAAGACTACTGTATCACACTCGATGAAACCGTGGGCATTTACAACAACATCGGTCCTGAGGTTTTGACCTTATACCCGAATCCCACCGGAGACATGCTGAACATTTCGAAGCCGCAAGGAAAATCATTCGTTCCCTTCAATATCAGCATACTTTCAATTGATGGAAAACTTGTTCTCTTCGAGAAAAATTATTCGCGCAATCAGTTGGATGTTTCTTCATTGCATCCCGGTGTGTATTCTTTGTTGATCAGCGAAGGTGAAAATATCTATGTAGAAAAATTCATCAAGAAATAATCATTGAATGATCAACAGCATGATATTGCTTCGCTGGTAAATACCAACTTAGCGATCAATCAGGAACTGACTTCTGAAGAATTCAGCTCTGCGAATATTTCTATTCATGTAAAACGACTTGACCTCATTCATCCCGAAGTAAATGGGAACAAATGGTTCAAGCTGAAATACAATTTACAGAAAGCCTCGACCAATGCGCATCGTACTCTACTCACTTTTGGTGGCGCATACAGCAATCATATTCACGCTACGGCTTCAGCGGGCAAAATTTTCGGACTGAAAACCATTGGTATCATTCGCGGTGAAGAACCCGCGAATTGGAGTCCGACTTTGTTGTACGCAAAACAAAACGGCATGCAACTGGAATTCATCACACGCCTCGCTTATGCTGAAAAAGAAACGGAAGACTTCGTAGGTTGGCTTCATGAAGAATATGGCAGTTTTCATCTCGTTCCTGAAGGCGGTTCCAATTATCTGGGCGTGAATGGCTGCATGGAAATTCTCACTGAATCCGACAAAAAAAACTACGACTATATCTGTTGCGCTTGTGGCACAGGCGCCACACTCGCAGGTCTTCTATTAAGTGCATCGCCTTCGCAAAAACTCATCGGATTTCCAGTCTTCAAACATGGTGAATTTCTAAATGATGAGGTGATCAAACACCTCAAATATTTTTTGATGAATGCGGAGCTCGCTCAAGAATTTCAATCACAATTTAGTCTGGCTTCTGATTATCATTTCGGTGGATATGCCAAGTGGAATGATGAACTTCTTATGTTCATCCAAAAGTTCGGAATGAAATATGACATTCCTCTCGATCAGGTATACACGGGAAAAATGCTCTTTGGGATTTTGGACATGGTCAGAAAAAATTACTTCCCTCCCGGTGCACGTATTCTGATTTTACACACAGGTGGTTTGCAAGGACGAATAGCAGAAATTAAATAAGCGTATTCACTTTCGGATCAACCCTATTAAGGTCATTTCTCATAACTTGTTTTGTGAATCGCGGTGTGTCCTTTTGTTGAAGACGAGGTAATACCGATTGGGCAAGTGTAATAGTCCAATCTTTGCTTCGCCAGATTGAACTAAACACTAGTATCCATCGGCATTTACCACTGTATGATTTCTCAAACATTGGCCCGTTTTATAAATCACATTGGTATAATTTATCCAATGGGGAAATTCACCCTTTTCTTTAAAACATCACTTTAAATAAAGACTTATGACCATGCACCGCTGGATGCTTAATGAAGCTTAAATGTTATTGTGATCGTTCCTTTTTGCTCATTTGCATTCGGGCTCGTGCTGAATTTGGCATTCTTCGCGGCCTTTTCCGCGAGTTTATATAGCTGACCATTGCTGGAAGTTGAAAGTGCAGGATTGGCAACAGCTTTAGTTACGTTTCCATTTTGATCTACCCAAATATCAACGACAACAACACCTTCGTCGGGTGCCGTTTCGCTTATGGAAGGTTTGCGATTCATTGTTCTTCCGACAAGCTTAAAGTTGGCATTCATCCCACCACTTCCTGCTCCTGTTCCCGGGCCATTTCCGGTGCCTGTTCCAGTGCCATTTCCACCACCTTGTCCGCCGCCTGTTCCCTGGCTACCGCCGCCACTTAGCACGCCTTTGCCATCTATCTGACCATTGGCTGTTCCTTGTTGTCCGCCACCGGTCGTATTACCGCTGCCACCTTTGTTGATGTTGCCCAGTGCATTGTTTAATCCCCCGGAAACAATGGGCTTCACAACATCCTTCGGTTTCGTGGCCGTTTCTTTTGGTTTCACAATGGGCTTCTCATTCGGCTTGTTGCTTACAACAGGCGTTTCTTCAGAGGCATTGTTGTCTGTAATAGCAGGTACGTCCTGCTTAATGACGGGTTGCGATGTTTCTGTTTTCGTGGGAGCTTCTTCCGGTGCATCGCCCCAGCCGTCTACGTTATTTCCAAATCCCGCAACATCCATGGACATCAGTCCTGTGTATCCCAAGCCGCCATTACCACCGCCGCCGCCACCACATTTTACGAGGAAAAGCATAGCGATAATAGTAAAGTGAAGTAACAGGGTGCCCGTCAGTGACCACCTTCTGTCATTGGGAAATGTTGCGTTCATGACTATTGTTCTTTGGGTTTTGTTGCAATGAATGGCTGCCATCCATTTTCCTTCAGTACAGCGAACAACTCAATTGTTTCACCGGTTGGTACATCCCGGTCAATATTTAACACAACTTTTTTATCCGCGCTTTCATTCAACATGGCCTTCAGCCTTACCTCCACATCCTCTTTTGCTACTTCGTTAGAGTTCACTAGATAGCGCATATCTTTCGTAATGGTCACCGTAACGGTTGATTGTGTCGGTTGCCCGGTCGATGTTTTCGGCAGGTTTACCTGTTCCCCATTCACGGCAAGCGTACTGGCGATAATGAAAAAGATCAGGAGCATGAAGATGATATCGGACAATGCCGACATAGCACCTTCAACATGTATTTTATTTCTTCGTCCGAAATCCATGTGCTTAATTCGTTGGTTGTTCCAGAATATCCATGAACTCTACTGCGTGTGCTTCCATCTTGTTCACCACTTTGTTTATGCGCGTCACCAAGGTATTGTAACCAACGTATGCGATGATGAAAACAATGAGTCCGACGGCGGATGAAATCATTTTAAGATAAAGACCTTCGGAAACCGTTCCGATCTGCAAACTTCCCGCCTCAGCAATGTCGCGGAAGATGATAATTACACCGAATACGGTTCCTAGGAATCCGAATACCGGCGCGATACCTGAAATAGTTGCGAGGATGCTCACATTGCGATCGAGTTTGGCAGTTTCCAGCTTCCCGACATTCTCAATCGCTTTCTTGATATCATCCAATGGCTTGCCAATGCGGCTGATCCCTTTTTCGATCATACGTGCAACAGGTGTCTGTGATGTGCTGCAAAGATTTTTCGCGCTGTCGAGTTTGCCTTGACTTACATATTCCTTGATCTTCACCATGAAGTTGGCCTCTTCTTTATCGGCACGATTCACCGTGAGTGTCCGTTCAATGATCACATATACGGCGATGAAACTCATGATCAATTGCGGCACATAAATGTACCAGCCTTTGATGAGTTGGTCCATGATGTTGAAGTGACCCACTGGAGCGTGAATTGCGGGAGGGTTGACAGCACCGGCTGCTTCTTGCACGGCCACAGCGACGTTTTGCTGAAGAAAAATAAGAATATCCATGATTTCAAAAAAGGTTGTTTACAGAAATGCTGAGCAAATACAATGTTGCGGATTTTCCGCAGCCTCGAACGCGAATGTTGCACTTGAATTGCTTGTCTGACCTTATGCATGTCAAAACTTATTTAGGAAGGAGTGTTGATAGCGATATACAAGATCTCTACCAGCGGAATGAATTTCATTTCTTCTGCGTAGCCGCAATTTCGTCCTCTACGCTCTTGATTTCATCCAACGTTTCCTAATGCACCCTCATAATTATTTCAATTGCTTCGAGGTGGTTCCTCATCTCTTCCAATTCCGCTGCGGCATATTTGGGCGAAGGCTTTTTCAAGATGCTTTGTCTAAGGGCATTTAGTTTTTTCCGGTGTGCATCCTTCAATGCTCTGTCGGGTAGTTGTGAAATGTTTTGCTCCAATGCCGGAATTTGAATTTGCATTTCATTCAATTCCGCCTCAATGTTTTACCCATGTGATTTATAAAACAGGCCAATGTTTGAGAAAGCATACAGTGGTGGTATATGCCGATGGATACAAGTGTCTATTTCAATCTGGCGAAGCAAAGATTTGGACTATAATACTTGTCCAATCGGTATAAAAACGAGGTGCCGAAATTCTTTCTGTTTCGGTGATCAGAAAATGATAGCCTATTTGAAGACCACCATCTCAAGGATATACACGAGGCATCCGCCGAAATATCCAATCAACGCCCATGGTGTGATTTTTTTCATATACCAGAGAAAGTCGATTTTTTCGATACCCATAACGGCAACCCCGGCCGCGCTGCCAATGATCAAGATGCTTCCGCCTGTTCCGGCAGTGTAGGCGAGAAAATGCCAAAACGGACCATCTTGTACAAACAGATCACTCCACGGATCACCGTTGAGTGCAGGTGAAACGTCATACATACCCATGCTGGCCGCTACAAGTGGCACGTTGTCAATGATCGCAGACAATATTCCTATAGCCACATTGATCGCATAGATGTTGTGAAGATGATCATGAAGCCATCCGGAAAGTGTAATCAGATATCCAACTTCGCCGACAGCAGCAACTGCCAGCAATATCCCGAGGAAAAACAACACCGAAGGCATATCTATTTTGCGCAGTGCCTGCAAAGCACTGAACCGCGATTTTTCCTTCATCATTTTTTTGCCATGAATAAGTTCAATAGCAAACCATACAATTCCAAGTGAAAACATCATGCCCATGAAAGGAGGCAGATGCGTTACGGTTTTAAAGAGGGGCACAAGCAGCAGTGCACCAACACCAAGGATAAAAACGGTGTTGCGCTCAAGAACCGAAGGAGCGGAATTTTCATCTTCGCGCGATATGGGTCTTGTCACTTCGCCTTTCAATACAAATGAGAGGATGGCAAGTGGAATAAGCAGACTAAATAAACTAGCGAAGAAAATTTCTTTGATTATTGGCAGAGCAGTGATTTGTCCGCCTATCCATAGCATAGTTGTGGTGACGTCACCGATGGGAGACCATGCACCACCAGCGTTTGCGGCAATGATGATCATGCCGCCAAAGAACCATCTTGACTTTTGATCAGCGATGAGTTTTCTGCTCAAACTGATCATTACTATCGCAGTTGTGAGGTTGTCAAGTGCTGCTGAAAGAACGAACGAAAGCAAACTGATGATCCATAGCAATTTGACTTGATTGGTTGATTTTATGCGATCAGTAATCACCCGAAAGCCTTCGTGAGCGTCGATGAGTTCGACGATGGTCATAGCACCCATCAGGAAGAGTAATATGCCCGAGATATCTTGCAAGTGATGCATCAACCGGTGATCGAGAAAATCATGAATGTCGTTGTTTGGTTGATTGGTGCTCGTCGCAAATGATGCGTATGCATCGTAGTACGACTGTAGATTTTCAGGAGCAACGTGGGTACCTAAAAAATAGAGCGCCCAGCAC
>JAYTMF010000394.1:0-3017 GCA_043728755.1 Flavobacteriales bacterium | reverse complement strand
CGAAAGTTGCAGCTGTTGTTTCTAAACCAAGAAGAAAAAAATCCAAAGCCTCTAAAAAACCGGTGAATGTTAAGAGCGCCGCTGGTGGCAAGAGAAAACGAATCGGAAACGTTTCCGGTAAAATCACGGATATTGTTGCGAAAGCAAATCGTTTTACTACCAACTCGTTCATTACAGATAAACTTGTGTCTCTGTATCCGGATAAGTCCAGAACGGATCTTGGAAAATACATTTCAGTGATTCTTGCCAATATGAAATCAAGAAAGGAATTGTTGGTTTTAACCACAGACGCTAAAGGAAATAAAATGCGCTCCGGATTATGGGGATTGCCATCCTGGTTTGATGGTGCTAAACCTAAAACTGAATTCCTTAAATAGTTTAGTTACATCTTTCAAAAGAGCAGGAATTTTAACCTGCTCTTTTTAGTTGTGAAAATTTTGGTTGAATAGACCGACCCAATATGTCGATAGTAATGGATATTACACTGGCTCTGGAAGAGGCTGTGACTGACGACCAGATTATGCTGGCCATTCGCACGCATCCAATGTCTCCGGAACATGTGGCTGCGTTCAGAGTGATCAAACGTTCCATTGATGCACGTCATCGACAAATTAAATGTAATCTGCGCGTAGCTGTATATAATGTCGATGAGCCGATGCCACCTTTATTCAATCAACGAGTATTTGGTGATGTTCATCATTCAAAAGGGGTGATCATTGCCGGTGCTGGTCCTGCAGGATTGTTCGCTGCATTGCGTTGCATTGAGCTTGGTTGGAAGCCGATCATTTTAGAACGAGGAAAGGATGTGCGTCAAAGGAGAAGAGATCTCGCGGCCATTCACAAGGAACATATCGTCAATACGGAATCAAATTATTGTTTTGGTGAAGGCGGTGCCGGCACTTATTCGGATGGCAAATTGTATACACGTAGTACAAAGCGAGGCGATGTGAGATCCATTCTTGAAACGCTTGTTCAATTCGGAGCGTCGGAGGACATTTTGGTGGAAGCGCATCCGCATATCGGCACAAATAAATTGCCGGGAATAATAGCTGCCATAAGGCAAGAAATAGTGAGGTGTGGAGGCGAAGTTTATTTCAATACAAAGCTCACAGATTTTCGTTTGAAGGGTGATGAGATAGAATCATTCATTACAGCTGACGGCAAAGAATTTCGCGGTGAGGCTTATATACTTGCTACCGGGCACAGTGCGCGTGATATCTACGAATTACTTCATGCAAAGCACATCGAAATCGAATTTAAACCTTTTGCACTTGGAGTGCGTGCTGAACATCCTCAAACCATAGTTGACAACGTGCAGTACCACTGTGATGTACGTCCTGAATATTTACCCCCTGCAGCATACAGTCTGGTGCAGCAAGTCGAGGGCCGTGGCGTATATTCCTTCTGTATGTGTCCGGGAGGAATTATCGCTCCATGCGCTACATCGCAGGATGAAATTGTCACCAACGGTTGGTCGCCAAGTAAGCGCAACAATCCTTGGGCAAACAGTGGAATTGTTGTGCCGGTGAGTTGGGAAGACATTCCGTCGTTTCATCAATACGGAGCGCTTGCCGGAATGAATTTCCAGAAAAAAGTGGAGCACGATTGCTGGATGGCGGGAGGTAAAACCCAAGCCGCTCCAGCTCAGCGATTGGTAGATTTTGTTGAAGGAAAAATTTCAAAGGATCTTCCCGAATGTTCTTATCAACCGGGATTGACTTCCGTAAATCTCAATGAAATTCTTCCTCCAATGATCAGCCATCATCTGCGAGAAGGCCTCGTGGCTTTTGGCAAAAAGATGAAAGGATATTATACCAATGATGCAGTTTTGGTGGCACCGGAATCGCGAACTTCTTCCCCTGTTCGTATTCCACGCGACAAAGAATTCTTTCACCATATCCGCATCAAAAATCTATACCCAAGTGCAGAAGGTGCCGGCTATGCCGGTGGCATCGTCAGCGCTGCTATTGATGGAGAAAAAATAGCTTCACTGATTGCTTCCCGATTTGCCAATATTCAATGAATAAATAGTAGCGCGGCAAAATTTTGATGCGTCATTCTTTTGACTACATTTACTTCAATCAATTCTAGACCAATGAACAACAGGAAGTTTTATCTCGCATTTGCATTCTTTAGTTTCTCCATGGCTGCCATTGCTCAAAACAATGATATCCATTTGTACGGCCAATTGTATGATTCGGCTTCCAGTAAAAAAATGAAGGAAGGGTCTGTTTTGGTGAAGCGTGATGGCATTGATTTTATGCTTGAGCCTACGCAAAAAGGAGGCAAGTATGATTTCTTGCTTCCGGTGGGTTTTGTTTACGACGTAAAGTTTGATGGGCCGACACATCTACCAAAAACCATTCGTATTGATGCGAAGAATGTTCCGCTGGGCAAAAAAATGATTGGCTGTGATATGCAAATTGACGCCCCATTATACTCAGATATCGAAGGTTTCAATGAGGAAGTATTATACCAACCTATCGGTTTGTGTCAATACAGCGAGAAGCTCGACGGTATGGAATTCAATGTTGAATACGGCAATCGACGACAAGCGGAAGTCAAGAATGAACTTGAAAGAGTAGGTCATGCCAAACCTTCGGGAATGAAGAAATGATATTTGTTTTGTTGCTTGAACCTATACATTTTGGCTTAGCTAGAGATTTAGATCATTCGTAAATTAATAGGAGAAATCATTCTCGGATGAGATGCGCATTTTTCAAATTTTCCCTTTCAATGTTGATGGCTTTCGCCTTTACCTGGCTGATTGCGCAGAATGAAATAGTACACATCTATGGTCAGATAAAGGATCAGTCAACCAATGAGAAGCTAGAAGGAAGTCTTGTACAAGTTTATAAATCTGGAGTTGCATACACTTCCAATGATGAAGACACAACCGGAAAATATCACTTCAAGCTTCCACTTGGTTTTGTCTATGATATCGAATTTTCTAATGCAGAATACTTCAATAAAATTATTCAGGTCGATTCACGGAATATTCCGGAAGATGAAAAACC
>JAYTMF010000393.1:0-1098 GCA_043728755.1 Flavobacteriales bacterium | reverse complement strand
AAAAACTAATTTGGTGGTTTAGAAAGGTTTCAGATTTCAAATTTTAAACTAAATAGTATTGATAATCAATTGCTTATACTTTAAAATCTGAAATCTGAATTTTAAAATTTGCTTAAATAGCCAATACTATTTCTTCTTCGATTATCGCAATAGGTTTGGCAACAGGCACAATCGCCGTTTTTGCAAAGCGCGTCAAAGCAATCAGCACCGCCACAACGACCGCCGCCGAACCAATATAAAAAAAGGCTTCTGCGTAAGTGATTGTACTTGACTTGAATAAGAAACCCATCGTCATGCCGCCGATATTGCCGCCCGCGCCGACGATGCCTGCGACTAAGCCAACGTTTTTAGTATTTAAAAAGGGCGTCATGGCGTAAGTTGCACCGTTTGCCATTTTCAAAAACAAAGCAAAACCCAACATTGTGATAACCGCAAAAGTGATCGAAGTTGCCGTTGAAAAAATCATCAAGCCGACGCCTTCCAAAGCGAGGAAACCCGCCAAAAGCCAACCTTTTCCGCTTAATCCACGCGTTTTTCCGATTCTGTCGGCGAAAATGCCACCCAAAGCGCGGGCAAAAAGGTTCATCATGCCGAAGCAACCCGCGAGCAATCCCGCCGTTTTTTGGTCGAGATGAAACGTGTCCACGAAATGCAAAGCCGCGACATTATCAAAAGTTATTTCCATACCAAAGCACATCGCATAGGCGAAAGTCAATGCCCAAACGCGCCAATCAGTCAAAACTTCTTTAATATTTGGCTTTTCTACTGAGGGGGTGTTTCTGCGAATATCGGCGTAATTGCCTTCGGGCGAATCTTGCGTGAAACGGTAATAAAGCACCGCACATATTAACAACATTGACCCTGGGAGAATCATTGCCAAACGCCAAGCATCGTGTTTGGAATAGTCCATGCCGACGATTGTGGCGAAAATCAAAGGCATGACAATATTCGTCACACCGCCGCCGAGATTGCCCCAACCACCCGCAACGGCATTAGCAGTTCCTTTAATGTTTGGCGCAAACATCACGGAAGTATGGTACTGCGTGATGACGAAAGACGCGCCGATAACACCAATTGCCAAGCGAAAAAGCAGAAAAG
>JAYTMF010000392.1:0-2973 GCA_043728755.1 Flavobacteriales bacterium | reverse complement strand
TAGTGAGCAACACAAGTAGCGGCTTCAAAAATAAATTGAGCAAAGCCAGCACAACAGCCGTGACAATCGCTACCCACGGTTGATCAAAATAAATACTGTCCATCAGGTAATCTCCAACAAGCAACGTCAGGGATGTGCTCAATATCTGCAGGATTGGTTTGATGTTTTGTGCGTTTTCCATTCTGCGAAATTAAATGACATGAATCATTTGTTCGCTACTTCATTTTGAGTTGCTTTGGCATTAGAAGTAAATTCGCGGCATAAATTATACGAAATGAAATTCTTCATAGACACCGCAAACCTCGACCAGATAAGAGAAGCCAATGATCTTGGAATACTGGACGGCGTAACTACCAATCCTTCGCTAATGGCTAAAGAAGGCATAAGTGGAAAAGACAATGTGATGAAACATTATAAAACCATTTGTGAAATTGTCGGTGATGGTGATGTGAGTGCTGAAGTCATTGCCACAGATTTTCAGGGAATGGTCAATGAAGGCGAAGAACTCGCAGAACTACATCCCAACATTGTGGTGAAAGTACCGATGACAAAAGATGGAGTCAAGGCACTCAAATATTTTACAGACAAAGGCATCCGTACGAATTGCACGCTGGTATTTTCCGCCGGACAAGCTTTACTTGCCGCCAAAGCCGGTGCTACTTATGTTTCACCTTTCATTGGTCGCCTCGACGATATTTCTGTTGACGGTTTGGAACTCATCGACCAGATTCGTTTGATCTATGATAATTATGGTTTCGAAACGGAAATTCTTGCCGCATCTATTCGTCATCCCATGCACATTGTCAATTGCGCTGAATTAGGTGCAGACGTGATGACCGGACCACTGAGTGCGATAATGGCTTTGCTCAAACACCCGCTTACCGATATAGGTCTTGCTCAATTTCTCGCTGACCACAAGAAAGCGGCTGAAGCTGTGAAGTAGAAGTAGTAGAAGTAGTAGTTTGTTGTTTGTCAATCTATGAAAAAAATTGGCGCATGAGAGCAGACAACTCACGCCAGTGAATTCATTCCATCAAGCAGATGCTCCTCGAAATACATCCCGACAATCCTGATCCCCGGAAAATCCGGCAGGTGGTCGAGTGCTTACTCGATGGCGGCATCATTGTTTACCCAACAGATACTGTCTATAGCATTGGATGTGATCTTGAAAACACAAAAGCAATCGAACGTATTGCAAGAATTAAAAATATTCGTGCCGACAAGGCCAATTTTTCACTTGTGTGTTACGATCTGAGCCACATCACTGAATACTCAAAACCACTGAACAATTCTGTTTTCAAATTGATGAAAAAAGTATTGCCGGGTCCTTACACCTTTATCCTTGAAGCGAGCAGAAAAATTCCGAAAATATTTTCCGACAGAAAAAAAACGATCGGTATCCGTGTGCCCGACAACAACATCGCGAGGCATATTGTGAAAGAGCTCAACCGACCAATCATCGCAACATCCGTGCATGATGAAGATGAGATACTTGAATATACCACCGATGCATCGCTGATTCATGAAAAATTCGAGAAATTCGTGGACATCGTTATTGACGGTGGCCCTGGTGGCTTCGATGCTTCAACAGTTCTGGACTGCACAGGCGAGGGAATCGAAGTCGTGCGTGAAGGAAAAGTTCCGATAGACTTTCTCTGAGATCACCACTTCAACATCTGCTTCTTCGCTTCCAGTTCGCTCAGTGCTTCTGCGATGGCCTCGATAATATCACGAGCCACCATGCCTGTTTCACTTCTTGTTTCTGCAGCAATATCTCCGGCTATACCATGCACAAAAACTCCCAGTCGCGCTGCAACGTGTGGTGAATATCCCTGCGCCAGAAATGAGGTGATCATCCCTGTGAGAACATCTCCACTTCCTGCCTTGGCCATTCCCGGATTTCCCGATGAATTAAACACGATGCTCCCATCTGGAAATGCTATCGTGCTGTGTGCTCCTTTCAACACTATCACACAATTCATCGCGACGGCTTTTTCCTGCAATGTTTGAAATCTTGCAAACGAATCATCGTGTTTACCAAACAATCGGTCGAACTCACCCACATGCGGAGTGAGTATGCTTCCGGCGGGAATGTGTGCGTGAAACTTTTTGTGTGCTATGATATTCAATGCGTCTGCATCAATCACCATTGGTGCCTTCACGTATTTTAAAAACTTTCGCAACATCAGCGCTGTTTCAGGTGCCTCACCAATTCCTGGTCCAATGGCTATAGCGTCGTATTTGTTATCTATATCCGCATTGCTCAGACAATTGATGCCTTCATCTTCAATACACATTACTTCGGGAACGGCCGCTTGTATGATGTTCGTTCCGCACTTCGGCACTACGGCCGTTACTAAGCCTGCACCAGTCCTCATCGCGGCTGACGACGACAGCAATGCCGCTCCCATCATGCCTTTACTGCCGCTGATTATTAAGGCGTGTCCATGTAAATTCTTGTGATCAAACTTTTTGCGTAGTCGAAAATCCGCAGCAGCATTCAACTCGTCGTAATAAAGTATTTCACAAGCTTCATTCATCTCGAAGGATTGCGAAAGACCAATGGACAACACTTCAAAATCACCGACAAATTGTTGATTCTCCTCGAAAAGCATCGCTCGCTTTGGGATCTGAAATGTCAATGTACGATCCGATTTTAGAATCACCCCACTTTGAGCAGACGTGAGATCGGGGATCAATCCCGAAGGCAGATCAATTGCGATCTTTCGATTGGGTAGTGCATTGATTTGTTTAACGAATTCCGCGTGCCAACCTTTCAATGGATGTGATATTCCTGTTCCAAACAAACAATCTATGATCAAGCTTCGCGGCTCTGCTTCAATACCGAAATATTTTTCGGATAAAAAAGTCAATGCTATTTCCGTTTGCAAAATCCGATGAAAATTTATTTTAAAATCCTCGCTTCCTCCTTCAGAGTCTCCAGCGATGTAAATCTTCACCTCGGCACCATCT
>JAYTMF010000391.1:0-1770 GCA_043728755.1 Flavobacteriales bacterium | reverse complement strand
TGGTATTGATTGGCAACGCTTTCCACAATGCACACAAGCAATGCAATCGACGCCCATTTCGCAGGAATTTTTATAGCAAAATATCCAACAAGAACACACATTACCGGAACAATGACTAGAGCGTAGTAGCCGTGATGCGCAAATAGAAACCCGGATTTCGACATGTAAATGAAGAACATTGGAGAAGTGATCAATAGCAACCAAAGAATTTTTTTCTCGCGTTGTTGGATGACGTAAAACAATCCAGCGAGCGTGAGAACAAAAAACAAATAACCGTGAAATGCGCTGAAGTAAAATTTGTAGAGCACATCGCCCAAGTTCTCTCCTAATTCTCTGAACCCATCTCTCAAAGAGCGCCCTGAATTATACCACAGACCGAATGTTTCGGACAGATGAACATTCCAAACAAAATACCACCAGAAAACAATAGTTAGACAAAGTATCGATGCAAACACGAAGACTATTCGTGTTTGTCTTGAAATGCCCTTTCCAAAAAAGGGAAACGCGAGTATAACGAGGTAAAGTCCGAAGGGTATTTTTACCAAAGCACCCAATGTGGCAAATAACAAATATGGAAGAAGGTATTTCCATTTACCTATTCTCAGAAATTGAGTTCCGTAATACAATCCAATGATGACAAGCGATAGACTTACGGGATCGGGAAGCACTTTTCGCGCCAGATGGAACAGGGCGGAAAAGGCAAACGCCACTGTGGCATACCAGGCGTGTTTCTTTTCGAAATAGAGACACAAGAGTCGATAAAAAAACCACAATCCAATTGAAACAACAATTAAAGCAATCATTCTTCCATACCAATGTTCATATCCGAAGACTTCCGATGTCAAATAAATTGTGTAGCTCAATATGGGAAACTCCATTCCCACAACGCCACGTTGATCGCCGGTTTCGTCAAGAGTAGGATAGAGAATGTTGTTGTCGAGTTGATAAAAATTGCGTGCCACCATCAGCGATGTTGTCTGTCGCCAGTTGTGCGAAACTTCAATCGGTGGATCGGTAATATGAAAAAGCCTCACAGCGAACAGTAAGACAACGAGTGCTATTACTTTCCCTTCGTATGTCTTTAGTGGATTGCGCAAAATGCTTTCTTACAATCCAATTTCTCCCTGAATGGTCTTGATACGCGCTTCCATTTTCTGCACCTGGGCATCATATTGAGTGGGGCCTTCAAATTTTTCTTTCAACGAAAAATAGAATTTGATCTTCGGTTCTGTACCGCTTGGTCGCGCAGTGATTTTGCTTCCATCTGCCAACATGAATTGCAAAACGTTCGATACCGGTAAATCAACTTTTGTCGTTTTTCCAGTAATCAGATCCTTCAATTCACCGATTTGAATATCACGCAAGGCAACCACGTTTGAACCGCCGAGTGACGCCGGTGGATTGTTTCTCAGCTTCACCATTTTCTCATTAATTTTCTGAATGCCTTCTAGTCCTTGGATGGTCACTGACAAAAGCGTTTCATGATATAAACCAAATTGCTCGAAGATCTCCATCAGCAGATCCCACATGGTTCTGTTGGTTGCATTACACCATGCAGCGATCTCACAAATGACTACCGACGAAATGATAGCGTCTTTGTCTCGAACGAATTCACCCACCGAATAGCCATAGCTTTCTTCTCCGCCTGTAATGAAGGTTTCCGATCCTTCCTTCTGGCCGATCACCCCAGCGATATTCTTGAATCCCGTGAGTGTCTCATACCATTTCACATTGAAATGTTCTGCAATTTTCTCTACAAGATTTGTAGTG
>JAYTMF010000390.1:0-2602 GCA_043728755.1 Flavobacteriales bacterium | reverse complement strand
ATCGCTGCCGATTGCTGTTGCTTGCCTCGTCCAGCAGGAGTGAGCAATAATTCGCCGCTGTTGGTTACGCCGGCGATGGGGATGCCTGTTGTCGCTGCCAAAGCAGCTATGTTTTCTTTGCTCGAACGGATAGCGCGCTCTGCTGCATCCGCCTGTGGTTTTGAGCAATGGGTGAGGAGTTGAACGACATCTGCGATTGTTCGAACTCCGAGTCCTGATGTAGTTGGCATAACATTGTTTTTTTAATGAGTGTTGATCGCTTTTTTATTGTCACTTTTATTTCGCTCCTGCATTCAATTCTGCTACAACCGCATCCACACCGTTTTTGCACAGCAAATCATGACGCGATGAAGAAGCATATTTGTTTTCGGACTTACCTACAGGTCGGCCGGATGAGTATACATTATTTATCGGATCGCCATTGATGCGATAGTTTCGGATATTGGGATTTGCCAGACAATTTTGAATGGCTTTTACCACCCGGCCAAGCGAGGCATCACGCTGAAAGATCTCATTGCGCATGGAAAATTTGACGCATTCATCCACCACCCCGGGCGCATTGAATGTATAGGCTTTTAAATCCAAAGCTGCAGCAACAAGAATCGCTATCGCACCTCCAAGTGAATGGCCTGTTAGAATTAAATTGGGATAATTCGATTTTACTCCCCGCGTATAACTGATCGCATTGGATACCTGATGAGCAGGCATACTGTTGGTCAGTTGTATTTCTCCCGCTAGATCAAATCGCGATGCTGATAGCGTACTTCGAAATGCAAGAACAGATTCACTGTTGTCTATTGTACTATATAAGACTGCGAAAAATCCTGCAGAGTGAACGTCGGATTTTTTATTCCACGAAACGCCACTGCGGTTGTTATGGATCATTCCCGAACTGTCTGCGTATGCAGCTTGGCTGAGTTTCGCGAAGTCCAAGGTGGTTGCCATTGACTAAAGGTTGAATTACTTTCGGATAATTAGCGACGTGTTAAATGCGTAAACATATTCATACGGCACTTCAAACCTACTCTTTTTTTTTACTTCTCACTAGTTTTTGCGATAATTTTCAGAGTTACGCGAAAATCGGGAAAAGTCTTATAGATTTGGCTTCACTTTAATTGACCAATCAGTTCATTTCCTATCGGGAAATAGGAATTGCTTATATCAAATTGCGCTTATGACCGAGACCATTAATTATTCTGAAGACCTCAAAAAGGCGGTGCATATAGCTCAACAGTTTGCACGTGATTTTTCGAATCCACAATTTTCCGGTGCCCATTTATTGCGAGGGTTGCTACACAAGGACGCAGGCATGATGCAATTGCTGCTGAATCTCGGAAAGGATTTACATTATCTGGAAGAGTGGGCAGAGATTAGAATGGAGAATGCTCCAAAAGGCAAAGTAGGTGATGTCGTTCGTGGCGATGAAAAAATTCCGGCGGTGATGGAAGAAGCGGATATTATCCGCATCAAATTGGGAAAGGATGCAATCGATCCATTGTGCGTGATGGCAGCATTGAGCATTCCGGGACTTGCTTTCTCATATGATCAGCTCAAAACATTTCCAATCAAGCAAGATGAATTGCTGAGTGTGAGTATCAGCGAATCGGAAATGAAACAAGTGGTGGCAGGCACGAATGGCGCAGTAGGCGCGGAGAGCACAAACACAGGCGCACTACTCAAATTTTGTATCGATAAAACCGAAAGAGCAAAGCAAGGTAAAATTGACGGCATCATAGGGCGCGATAAAGAAGTACGTATGGTCGCCGAGATTCTCGGAAGACGCACGAAACCAAATGTGATCATCATCGGCGAGCCGGGTGTCGGAAAAACAGCATTGGTGGACGGTTTTGCATTGAATATAGTTGAAGGAAAAGTGCCCGGTGCTTTGAAGAACTCCAGAATTTTTGAACTGGACTTCGGAGCGCTCGTTGCTGGTGCTGCATATAAAGGTGAAGTAGAAGACAGGCTGAAAAAAATCATTGCTGAGTTAAAGCAATTTGATAAGGCCATTTTGTTCGTGGATGAAATTCACATGCTCATGGATAAGAACGGTGGTGCAGGCGGAGCGGCACAATTGATCAAGCCGGAATTGGCAAGAGGTGAGATCACTGTAATAGGAGCAACAACAAACGAAGAATACCGCAAGCACGTTGAATCAGATGAAGCATTCGCCCGCCGCTTTGAAATTCTGAAAGTGGATGAACCAGATGAAGCGGTGGCAACACGTATGGTTCAAATGATCGCTCCTTATTATGAGAAGCACCACGAATTGAAATTGGCAAATGATGCACTTGCAGAATCTGTGCGATTGGCCAAACGATATGACAAGGATCGCAGATTGCCGGATAGCGCCATAGACCTGATCGACCGTACCATGAGTGTGGTGCGATTGATGGGTGAAACATCCATCGAGCAAATAGGAAATCTCAAGTCAAGTCTCATTGAACTCGATACACAAAACCTGGATGACAGCGAACTACTCAAAGAGTTGAAGTGGTTTTATGTACAGGCAAAAAATAAGATCAGTCACGTATTGTTCAGTCAAATAGAAGATGAGGAGGATGTGGCGAAAATGGATTCTTCCGTTGAAGTACGAACGTAT
>JAYTMF010000389.1:0-1430 GCA_043728755.1 Flavobacteriales bacterium | reverse complement strand
CCACTCAGATTTCCACCAATCTGAACGTCGTGGTCAACGGTCTTGTACGTCTGAATACCCGCCCCAAACGCACCTTTTTTAAACATCCATTGACTGTTGAGTTGAGCCGTTACTTCGCGCAGTGTTGCGGTCTTTAAGGTGCCTTCTAAACCCGCATTGCCGACGGCGGAAAGTGTCCATTTGTCGTTTATCATCAGCATATTTTGCAAGAAGACGTAGTTAAAACCAGTCAATTGACCTGAATCACGCATCGGCATTAAGGTATTGATATTGGTCAGATTGATAAAAGACAACCACCGCATTTTCTTAATTTTCCCTTGCCAAGTGTTCTGAATCGTGTAAACATCATTCCGTCCGACCCCCTCAGTACCCCCTACCGCCGAGAGCAAAAAATAGCGCGGGGCGAGTTTTGCGACAAACCGATTGCCCCGTCCGTACCGAATGCCTAATTCCGCAGAAAAACCCGTTTGGTCAATCGTTGGTTGCAAAACCACTGCGTTAGCCACGTTAGGCAAAGCCGTATTTTTGTCGTAAGCGAGCTTTACACTTACTTTTTGTTGCCAAAAACTTTTGCCGAAGGCCCCCCTCAGTATTTGGCGGTTATTGAGCAAATACGGGTTGCCCAAAGTCATGAATCTTGTTCCTATGTAATCGTAACCCAATGACCATTGCCAATCACGCCCTTCAACGGCTTTCAGTTTCACTTGAAAAGCGGCATAATCACTCGGTCTTTGTGGGGTTTGTACCGTTTCGGGCGACGCGTTCCAATTAACTGAGCTGTTGTTTTGAAAAATAGAATACGCCATCTCTATCACTAAATCCACTTTATCTTTTAGTTTCTCTCGCATCGAAATCCCCAACAAGTCATTATAATGTGGTTTTTGAATTGTCCTAAGTGTGTCTTTGTAATCGTCCAAAATACGCGTCAAACTGATGTGCAAATAATTAGAATCCCGCGCCCCTACCCCACTCCGCACGTAAGCCACTTGACGGTCTAAATCACGCGCCCCGTTGATGGTTCGAAAACCAACGGCATAATCCCGCGTCGCCGTATTCTGCTTGCCAAAAGCGATTTCGTTGTACATTTTACCCGTTTGTGTCTGCAAACGAATGCCATTCAACAACAACGACCGCACCGTCAAATCAGAACCCGTCAACCACACACTGCCCACATCTAATTGCCGAATTGAACCCAAAAACCGTTGTAATTTTTCACCCACCAAACCCTTAAAACCCGTTTTCAAGCCTTCGACTTGCGCTTTTCGTGTCGTCCATTCCGCCTCTAACTTATCAACCGTACCCCTCAGTGAATCCGCTTTTTCAAAGACTTTTGCGTTTTTTTCGTAGTAATTGAGTAATTGATTGACTTGTTTTTGAGCATCTGTATAATCTCTCAATTGCGCTTCTAAGTCCGTTTTCTGATGTTGGAC
>JAYTMF010000388.1:0-2954 GCA_043728755.1 Flavobacteriales bacterium | reverse complement strand
TAGTGAGTTCAGCAAGAATGGGTGTGATGGATGCATTCGACGCTCCGCTTTGCATTAAATATTTCTGCACGTTTTCCATAGTCTTTGGATCGGATAAATTGCCTTCGAAGTCTATGGAATCGGCAGTAAGTGGCGTGATCTTTTCTCTTACGAAATTGGCGAAGGCTGCTTTTTCTATCAACTCTTCTGACGTCGACATTTTGAGTTTAAGATCATTTCCTATGGCATATGCTCTATAGTCTTTCAGTGGTAAGTGAACGAGTGTCCAATATTGTAGAATACAGCAAATAGCGAGCACACCGAGCGCCATCGCCCACTGTTTTTCATTGGTAATCTTTTTTAGAATGACGCCAACGCCAAAACTTATCATCGTAAAGAGCACCGGAAACATCCAGTGCAACATGCCATAAGAAAATCCTGCAACAACAAGCAGCGAGAATATTCCGATGATTACATCTTCCTTGTATGAATTGAGCTTGATCCTTCCGGCCCACGCAGCAAAAAATATCGGAATGATAAAGATGAGTAGAGCAACGTCTTTATAAAATGATTCGATCGGTTTCAATTTGATGGCATCACCAAAACATCCACAGGTCAATACACAGTCCGGAGATTCGATGACATATTTTCCTGAGGCTTCCTGGAAAATGGCAAGCGAAGTAGGTTCGCAATGCGCGGTATAAAATGTGAGCCATGTGAAAAAGACAGTCATGGCCAGAACAAGTGTAGTGGTCAATTTTGGCCAAGCACCAAGTAAAAGAGCAACACCGAGCAAGACTTCTCCGATCACAATAAAAATGGCGATTGGAATGACATACTCCATTAAGCCTGGGAAACCAAGTGCTCGCTCACCGAAGTATTCTTCCAGCTTATAACCAAACCCGATGACGTCATTCACCTTGATCAAACCAGAGGCGATGAACAATGAACCGACAATTACTCTGCAGATTGTAAAAATGATTTTCATAGTAGTGTATTTCTTATTCCTTTTATTTAATCCAAACACATCGCTTTTGGTTGCATGCGTTAACGGAGTACTAACTTTTTTAGCAAATTCTTATGCTTTGTCTTGTTCATTGAGCTGGATCAAAGCAAACACAGCATAGTTAATGATATCCCTATATCCACTATCGATACCTTCACTCACGATGGTTTTTCCTTTGTTGTCTTCAATTTGTTTAATGCGCAACAACTTCATCAATATGAGATCTGTGAACGAAGACACACGCATTTCGCGCCAGGCTTCCCCATAATCGTGATTCTTTTTCATCATCAGATCTTTGGTGATGGCTACTTGCGAGTCATACAACGCTACTGCTTTTCCGGCAGGCAATTCCATATCCTCCTCCACGGGTAGCTCCATTTGAATTAGTGCCATTAAAGCATAATTCAAAATCCCTATGAACTCCTCTTCAATGCCCTCATCCACTTCGCTATGACCTTTTTCCTCTAACGTGCGAATGCGTTGGGCTTTAATAAATATCTGATCGGTAAGGCTTGATGTACGCAGGATGCGCCATGCAGTGCCATAATCCATCGTCTTTTTGACGAACAGTTCGCGGCACTTCGCAACAGCCTGATCAAATTGTTTGTTGGTTTCGTTCAAAGCAGATTGAATATTTGCGCGCAAATTTGAACATTCAAATTAAGTAATCGCCCATTTTTTTTATGTCATTGAACAAATCGACAAACACATTGAACTTCAGAGGTCGCGTCTTAAGTATCGAAAGGCCTGTTGTCATGGGCATTCTTAATGTTACTCCCGATTCATTTTTCGCCGGCAGCAGAATGAAAAATGTTGAAGAGTTGATGCGAAAAGCTGAAAAAATGGTGCAAGAAGGTGCTGATATACTCGACATTGGTGCACAGAGTACGCGGCCCGGAGCGGAAAAATTATCTCCAGAAACGGAGCTCCAGCGATTGATAGAACCGCTCAAACTGATCCGGAAAGAAATACCGAATTGCATCATTTCTGTGGATACGTATCATGCCTCTATCGCCAGGGAGGCGGTTGAATGCGGAGCAGATATGATCAATGATGTATCAGGCGGAACAATGGATGCAAGAATGTTTGAAACCGTAGCGACCAGCAGGGTTCCATATGTTCTTATGCACATAAAAGGCGAACCATCAACGATGCATCATAACCCAATTTATGAAGATATCGTCTCGGAGGTTGTCACTTATTTTTCAGAGAAGATCCATCAACTACGATCATTGGGTGTGAATGATATCATTCTCGATCTCGGTTTCGGTTTTGGAAAAACAGTTGCACACAACTTGCAATTGATGAATGGGATTGATCGATTGAAGATTTTTGGATTGCCTGTCATGGTTGGCATTTCCAGAAAAAAAACCATACAACACATTCTGGGTGTCACAACGGATGAAGCACTAAACGGCACTACGGTTTTGAATACTATTGCTCTGATGAACGGAGCGCAAATTTTGCGCGTCCATGACGTTGCGGCAGCAGTAGAAGTGGTAAAAATGATCTCAGCATTGAATGAAAATCAACCTCCGGGGTAGGTTGTGCGTTCTTCTCCATTCGATGCAAAAAGGCGATAAACGAAAGAGGCGATCCTAAGATCGCCCTTTCATAGTCATTCGTTTTATACCGATTGGACAAGTGTAATAGTCCAATCTTTGCTTTGCCAGATTGAATTAAACACTTGTATCCATTGGTATTATATTACAAACAGATTAGCGTTTCAATGTTATTGTTTTGGAATTTCTACTTGATCGTAGGCCGAACAGGTAGCATGAGTGGTTTTACAAGATTGCACCACTACCCCGAGTGTTAGAAGGCCGAGGAAGATGATGATAAGACGTTGCAAAACTGCATGTCTCCAGTCGTGAAATGAATTCATTATTGTTAGGTTTTTAGTACAGGAACGTTTGTTTAAGTTATCCATTGTAACGGACGCTGTGCTCTGAGGTTTCATTTTCGAGGA
>JAYTMF010000387.1:0-2999 GCA_043728755.1 Flavobacteriales bacterium | reverse complement strand
CGTGCATCAAGCACTACAACATCAGGGCGACTTATCACCGACAATAGTTGTTCTATGTCGCATGTATTGCTCAATGATAGAATTTTAGCTTGATCATTTCCATAGCTTAAAATTATTCCGCCGAAGGAAATGTCTAATACCGATTGGACAAGTGTAATAGTCCAATCTTTGCTTCGCCAGTTTTAGAAATCACATTGGTATAATCTGCAAAACGACTACCGTCCATCGCCGTCCAGAAGATTTCCCAATCCGCCCAAGATACTTCCTTCCTCCTTGCGACGACCCATTCCACCGTAACTAACGATTCTTGAAGCGAGACGCGATATCGGTAAAGTCTGCAACCAAACCTTTCCGGGACCTTTCAGCACTGCAAAGAAAAATCCTTCACCACCGAAGAGCGAATTTTTGACGCCACGTACAAGTTGAATATCGAAATCAACTTCATGCGTGTATGCGACAATACAACCCGTATCGACGCGCAATATCTCGCCGGGTTTCAGTTCACGCTCGAGGATGTGACCACCTGCATGACAAAAGGCCATGCCAGCGCCTTCGAGCTTTTGCATGATAAAACCTTCGCCACCAAAAAGCCCCGTGCCCAGCTTGCGCTGAAATTCAATTCCAACTGAAATACCTTTTGCTGCACACAAGAATGCATCTTTCTGACAAATTATTTTCCCTCCAAGTTTTTGAAGATCCAATGGAATAATTTTTCCGGGATAGGGCGATGCGAAAGCGACGCGCGCTTTGCCTTGCGTGTTGTGTGTGAATGCAGTCATGAACAAACTTTCACCTGTGAGCAATCTTTTTCCGGCGCCTTTTAGTTTATCGAAAAATCCACCACCACTACTGCTTCCATCGCCGAAGATGGTTTCCATTTGAATGCCATCGTCCATGTACATGAACGCGCCAGGCTCAGCAATGACAGTTTCTTGCGGATCGAGTTCAATTTCTACGCATTGCATTTCCTCACCGAAAATGCGGTAGTCGATTTCGTGATTGGATATCATTGTTTTCTTTTTTGGAATTAATTGTGGTGGAAAACTATTTCATACGTCAGAGAATTCACTCACTGTCGTGGCGGCGACCATCACCGGTTATCGCTCAACGCAATGTAATTGTCGGCGAAAAGAGATGTATCACAAATTTCCGCTTGGGAAATTTTCGCCCAATTCATTTATTCTTCCACCAATATCTCAAAATCCGTTAGCGCCACAAATTGTTCAATTCGGTCATTAATCTCATCCTTCGTGATCTCCAGTAATCTGTCCGGACCAAATTTCTCGCATGCGAATGAAGCCATTGCACAACCAATGATCACTGCGCGCTTCATATTTTCGAATGAAATGTTTTGCGAAAGTGCCAGGTATCCAATGAATCCACCGGCAAAAGTGTCGCCGGCACCTGTTGGGTCAACTACTTCTTCGAGTGGGAGCGCCGGCGCGAAGAAGATATTATGTTGATCAAAAAGCAACGCACCGTGTTCACCTTTTTTGATGATGAGATACTTCGGACCCATGGTCATAATTTTTCTGGCGGCCTTCACCAGCGAGTGTTCGTTGGAGAGCTGACGAGCTTCTTCATCGTTTATGGTGAGCACATCTACCTTAGCGATTACTTTGAGCAGATCAGCCCATGCAATATTCATCCAGAAATTCATCGTGTCCATTACGATGAGTTTCGGTCTTTCTGTAAGTTGTTCGATCACTCGCATTTGCACTGACGGAGCAAGGTTGCCGAGCATCAGGAAATCACATTCCCGATATTCCGGTGGTACTATAGGATCAAAATCAGCGAGTACATTGAGGTCAGTCACCAAAGTATCACGCGAGTTCATATCGTAGTGATATTTTCCCGACCAATAAAAGGATTTTTCTCCCTTCTTTATCTGAAGTCCGGCCTGATCGATGCCGCGTCCGCTCATTTCCTTGAGCATTTCTGCAGGAAAATCATCGCCAATAACGGAGATCAACCCTGATGATTTAACGAAATGAGAAGCACACAATGTTATGTAGGTAGCTGCGCCACCAACGACTTTGTCCATTTTCGCAAATGGTGTTTCGATAGAGTCAAAGGCTACCGTGCCAACCGCAACAAGATTCATATTAGAAAATATTTTTGTCAAAGATATTGTCGATTGACGGTGAGATTGTAATATTGCACCCCTTTTAAAAAAGGCTTTCTTGTCTATCGATGAAGTTCTTGAAATGAAGGGAGTCATTTCCAAAGGGAATTGACGTAAAAAGAGAAAATACCTCAGAAACGCCGTGTATCGGTGTCCTATTCCGAAACTTCGGAAGGTTAAAGCGATGAAGATTTTTTATGGAACCACTTTTAGTCGTTCGATAAAATTCCTCAGTAGCTCAGCTGGTAAGAGTCCCGCATGTGCGGGATTAATCAACGGGTACTCAAACGAGGGTAGTATTTATTTTGACATAGCTCCACCGCGAAATCGGTGCTCTATCTTGTCACAAACAAGATGCTGAAGATGAAGGAGGATTTTACTAAAGTGTTTTGTAGAATACTTTGGTAAATTCCTCAGTAGCTCAGCTGGTTAGAGCACATGACTGTTAATCATGGGGTCCCTGGTTCGAGTCCAGGCTGGGGAGCAACCAAAGCCACATTACAATATGTAATGTGGCTTTTTGGTTTTAATACCGATTGGAAGAACCAGATTTAGGTTCCTGATCAAATAACACTCAACCATACCATTTATCACCCCAAAACATGCTTTAAAAACTCTTACTTTAGACTGGTCAATTTGTGCCGGAATTCAGTGGTCAGTTTAGA
This sequence comes from Flavobacteriales bacterium, assembly GCA_043728755.1. Classification (GTDB taxonomy): domain Bacteria; phylum Bacteroidota; class Bacteroidia; order Flavobacteriales_D; family Sanyastnellaceae; genus JAIBBG01. Next base: position 209 of record JAYTMF010000387.1, on the reverse strand, counting down.
CGGAATTTCCGCCAGACCTCGGGATTGCATCCCGAGACAAGTGGTTCAGTTCTGCGGGTTGGGGGTGGTTCAGGGTGCTATGAAAGTTTGCGACTTCCGCTTTCGAAAAGACTTAAACACTTAAAGAATTTCACACGAGACCCAAGGCGAACACTCTCTTTAAACTTGCTGTGCGCTGCTCCAGACCCCGGGATTGCATCCCGGGACAA
>JAYTMF010000386.1:0-2970 GCA_043728755.1 Flavobacteriales bacterium | reverse complement strand
AGTGGAAATACTTGAAATTTCATGCAAAAAGGGAAGTTAGTGCGGAAGAGCTCTATTGTTTTGTGAATAACACAACCATTGATTCCATAGAGCTTTATAGATTAGATCGCGAACTAACCAAAATAGGATTTGACGGATCGGCAATTCCTTTTAATCTGCGAGAAAGTGATTTAACAGCTTATACATTTTGCTTGCAACTGAAGGAAGGCGATGAAGCTTGGTTTCTATTTAGACTGAAATCCTGCAAGCAATTAATCGTTCCGGTACAGCTGGGCTCTCAAATACAAGTAATTAAGGCAAGCGCAACAAATGATGGGTACATGTTTCTCTTTTTTGGAATAATTCTCGTTTTAATTTCATACAATTTATTTCTAGCGATTTCCACAAAGGACAGGGCGTATTTCTATTATATTTTTTATCTGATAACAGTTGGTCTAGTACAGGCTGTTTTATTTGGCTATGGCAACAAGTATTTGTGGCCGAATTCTGCCTGGCTAAGTTTACACGGTGTTCATGTTGCAGGTGCACTGAGTGGCGTAGCTACAATTGCATTTGTGCGAGACTTTGTGCGAACCAAATACTATACGCCATTTATCGACAAGATATTGATATTTTACCTCGTAGTTTCATGTGTAAATGTTTTGTTGTCTCTCTCCGGTTATTTGGTTCTTGCATATAATATGATTAATTTTTGTGCAGCAAGTTCACTCATACTTCTGGTGTCCGCTGTTCAAGCTGCTAGAAGAGGATTTAGATCTGCGAAATTTTTTCTAGTGGCATGGACAATTTTTATTCTTGCGGTAACTGTATTTGCGTTGAAAGATTTCGGTATACTTCCATATTGCGCACTGACTATTTATGCATTGCCAATAGGCGCAGCTGCGGAAGGCGTTCTCCTCTCCTTTGCACTCGCTGACAAAATCAACCAACTCAAACTCGAAAAAGAAGAGTCTGATGCGCTGCGGATAGCAGCGATTGAAAGTCAGAACGAAATTCTCGAGGAGAAGGTGCTCGAAAGAACTACGGAGTTGGAAGACGCCAAGGATCACATTCAATCACAATACGACCATTTGAGGATTGCACAAAAGCAACTTGTGGAATCTGAAAAACTTGCCGGGCTGGGACAGATGACCGCCGGTATTGCTCATGAACTTAATAATCCAATCAACTTCGTCACTTCAAATGTCGGTCCTTTGCATCGCGATATTGAAGACGTTGTCAATCTGTTGAACGATTATCAAAATCTTCCGGAAGATGCCAGTCCCGATCAAATACGCGAACTAAAAACGAAATACGAAAAAGTCGGTATCGACTATGTGCAAAAGGAAATTCACCTTTTGTTAAGTGGTATTGAAGAGGGGTCAAGGCGCACAGCCGAAATTGTTCGTGGTCTCCGCATTTTTGCGAGAGCAGATAAAGACACTTTGATTTCAACCAATATCAACGAATGCCTGCAATCTACCATCGTTGTATTGAAAAGCGTTACCAAAGGTGAAGTGACATTAACGCGCGAACTGGATGCTTCCATGCCGCCGATTGAATGTTTCCCGGGTAAACTCAATCAGGTGATTGCTAACCTCATCAGCAATGCCACTCAAGCCACCAAGCTTCCCGGCAGAAATGCCATCAACCGCATTGTCAATGTGCGTTCTTACTTCAATGAAAGCGAAGTGTGCATATCAGTCAAAGACAATGGAAGCGGAATCAGCGAAGCGATCAAAGAAAAGATGTTCCTCCCATTCTTCACTACAAAAGCAGTGGGTGAAGGAACCGGACTTGGACTGTCCATTGCTATGGGGATTATTGAGGAACATCAAGGAACCATTGAAGTATTAACATCTCTGGGTGAAGGAAGCGAGTTTATCATACATTTGCCAAGATTCCGAAAGGGAAATAGTCTTGTCGCTGCGTAGCAGCATTGTGTGTTGAACTAGAATGAACGATCGTATTGGAATATTGTACCTTGATGACGAGGAGCAAAACCTCCTGTCATTTCAAGCTCTTTTCAGAAGGGAGTTTGATGTGCATACCGCCATTACCGCGCAGGATGCTGTCACTATTCTCAATAAATATCCTATACAAGTTATTTTCTCAGACCAGAAGATGCCCGAAGTGAGCGGAGTGGAATTTTTTGAAACCATACTTCATGATTTTCCTGATCCAGTTCGTATTCTTCTGACCGGTTACGCCGACATTGAAGCGGTGATCGACGCTATCAATAAAGGTCAGGTTTATCGTTATGTTTCAAAGCCGTGGGACGCAAACGACCTTCGTATTTGCATCGACAATGCCGTTGAGAAATTTAATCGCGATAAGGAAATTATCACCAAGAATAGAGATCTGGAAAAGGCCAACTCAGAACTGGAAAAATTCGTTTACAGCGCTTCACATGATTTACGCGCACCGCTTGTGACCATCAAGGGTGTTATCAATGTGGCAAGGATGGAAGCCATTGACTTAAAGGCACTCGGTTATCTGGATATGATCGAGAGAAGCACCAATAAACTGAATGATTTCGTCAGTAATATCATCAATTATTACCAGAACAACAAAAGCGACGAGCTCATCGAAGAAGTGAATTTTGATATTCTTGCAGATGAGGTCTTCGAGAAATACAAACATTACGAAGGCGGAGAAAAGATTACTTTCAGAAAGGATATTTCACAAGTTGGCACCTTCAAATCTGACGAACACCGCATACGAATGATTTTGAACAACCTCATATCGAATGCAATAAAATTCAGCAATCTTAAAAAGGATCAATGTATAATCGATCTGCAGGTTGTGCAGAATAAAGAGCGAGCGCTCATCAAAATTTCTGACAATGGTATTGGAATTTCTCCAGACGTTTTGCCCGGAATATTCGAAATGTTCTTTGCGAATGCCGACAAAAACATTGGAACAGGCATAGGCCTTTATATTGCCAAGCAAGCGGTTGGCAAGTTGGGTGGGACAATTTCTGTCAGCAGT
>JAYTMF010000385.1:0-1443 GCA_043728755.1 Flavobacteriales bacterium | reverse complement strand
ATCTGGCGAAGCAAAGATTGGACTATTACACTTGTCCAATCTGTATAACGCACTTTTTGTGCGTTATTTTTGTTAGGTGAGAATGACACTGAGATTCATGAAAAAACTATTTCTACTTGCGTTCTTATCCATTTTCAGTTGTAATGTGTTTGCAGCGAAAATTTTGATACCAATGGATGAGACGCAGACCAATCACCTCAAAGCATACGGCATTGCCTATTGGATTTTGCAAAATAAAATTCCTATGGAATGGCTGCTCAATTATCGAGGAGGAAGTTTTCTTGTCGACAATTTTGCAGACATCTCTAAAGAGTGTGGAATACGCGGAGTGTCCTTTCAAATCATCGCCGATGTCCAGGCCAATCAGATCTACTCTCAAATTGCGGATCCTGAGGTCAACATGGAAAGAGTGAAACTGGAAGTGGCGCCGAAGATCGCCGTGTATACGCCTCCGGGAAAACTTCCATGGGATGATGCCGTAACGCTCGTTTTGACTTACGCAGAAATTCCTTACGAAGTGATCTACGATGCACAGATCATTCACATGGAATTGCCGAAGTATGATTGGCTACACCTTCACCACGAGGATTTCACAGGACAATACGGGAAGTTCTACCGCAGTTTTAAAAACGCAGCGTGGTATCAGGAAGAAGTGAGATCGCAGGAAGCTCTTGCGCATCAATTGGGATTCGAGAAAGTATCGGTGATGAAAGGTGAGGTAGCTGTTAATATCCGAAACTTTGTCATGGGTGGAGGTTTTCTCTTCACCATGTGCAGCGGCACAGATTCTTTCGATATCGCACTTGCCTCAGAAGGAGTAGACATTGTCGAAAGTGTTTTCGACGGCGACCAAAGTGATCCGCAAGCGCAAAACAAAATGGATTTCAACAGCGGCTTCGCGTTTCAGAATTATAAACTCGACAAAGATCCCAACGTTTATGAATTTTCCGATATCGACGGAACGGATGATCATGGAAAGATCAATCAGATCAATGACTTCTTTACGCTCTTTGATTTCTCTGCGAAGTGGGACATCGTTCCAACCATCCTCACCCAAAATCATACTCAAGTGATCAAGGGATTCATGGGACAGACGACATCGTTCCGAGATAAGTATATCAAAAGCAATGTCACCATCATGGGTGAAACCAAGAGCATCAAATGTGCGAAGTATATTCACGGCGAACTCGGTCAGGGACAATGGACCTATTACGGCGGTCACGATCCGGAAGACTATCGTCACCTCGTGGGTGATCCGCCAACGGATCTCAATCTCTTCCCGACGTCAGCGGGCTACCGTCTCATCCTCAACAACATTCTTTTCCCTGCTGCGAAACGCGAGAAGCAGAAGACATAATAGTTCGGAGTTCAGAGTGCGTTGTTGCACATTAATTTTGGGATAGAGTTAAAGAATATCGCCATTGAAGAGTGAATGCATTCTTT
>JAYTMF010000384.1:0-5058 GCA_043728755.1 Flavobacteriales bacterium | reverse complement strand
GTTGTTGTTTATGCGTTGCCGCTATGTTCGCGTTTCTGTTTTGCGTGAGTTTCTGCTTTTCATGCGTATCTGCTATTCACGCGTTTCACGTCGAGAGATGCAATGAATCGCGTCTTTCGCATACATTCATTTTAATCATCTCGCTGTCACACGTCCATCGTCCAATTTGTATTGTTCGCTTGTTTCCGGACAAACGGCCTTGCCCTGTTCATCAAAAACCAATTTGTGACCGGCTTTCGAAACCCATCCGATCTGCTTTGCGGGATTTCCCACTAACAAAGCATAAGGAGTCACTTTTGAGGTAACCACTGCACCAGCGCCTATGAACGCGTATTCACCAATCTCATAACCACAAATGATCGTTGCATTCGCTCCAATGGTTGCGCCTTTGCGAATGATTGTCTTCCTGAATTCATCTTTCCTGACAAATGCACTTCGCGGATTGATCACATTGGTGAAAACACAAGATGGACCAAGGAAAACATCGTCTTCGCATGTCACTCCTGTATAAATGGAAACATTGTTCTGCACTTTGACATTGTTGCCGAGCACTACTTCCGTCGCTATCACAACGTTTTGGCCAATGTTGCAATTTTCTCCTATCACGCAACCCGTCATAAGATGACTAAAATGCCAGATTCTGGTACCGTTGCCTATGGTGCAACCGGCATCAATTACAGCTGTTTCATGGGCTTTATAGTTTGTCATGGTTCGTTCTTGTTGGAAGAAATGAGCTCGACCTAACGATGATATCTTGCAAAATCCTTGTGCTCCACTTTGTTCAATTCGTCCGCAGATAGGGATTTGAAATAATCATACGTGATTTTCAAGCCTTCACTGCGATGGATTTTCGGTTCCCACCCCAGCAATTTTCTCGCTACTGCAATATCCGGTTGGCGCTGTTTCGGATCGTCGACAGGGAGATCTTTATATATGACCTTCTGCGAGGTACCGGTAAGTTTGATGATTTCTTCCGCAAAATCACTGATCGAGATCTCATCGGGATTGCCAATGTTGACCGGCTGAGCATAGTCGCTGTGTAGCAATCGAAAAATTCCTTCTACCAAATCATCTACATAACAAAAAGATCTGGTTTGCGAACCGTCGCCGAAAATGGTGAGATCTTCTCCCCGCAAGGCCTGGCCAATGAAAGCCGGAAGCACACGACCGTCATTCAGTCGCATGCGTGGTCCATAGGTATTAAATATGCGAACAATACGGGTTTCGAGACTATGATATGTGTGGTAAGCCATGGTCATCGCTTCCTGAAAACGTTTCGCTTCATCGTAAACACCACGTGGACCCACAGGATTCACATTTCCCCAGTACGTTTCTTTTTGTGGATGAACGGTTGGATCACCATATACTTCACTGGTACTTGCAATCAACACTCTAGCGTTTTTCTCACGGGCAAGCCCAAGACAATTGTGAATTCCCAGTGATCCCACTTTCAACGTTTGGATTGGAATCTTTAAATAATCTATAGGACTGGCAGGCGATGCAAAATGCAAAATGTAGTCGAGCTTACCCGGTACATGGATAAATCTGGAAACGTCTTGATGATAAAATTCAAAATGTTCCAGCGGAAACAGATGTTCAATATTCCTGAGATCACCGGTAATGAGATTGTCCATGCCGATCACATGATAACCCTCGCTGATAAACCGGTCGCACAAATGCGAACCAAGAAATCCTGCAGCTCCGGTGATGAGAATACGCTTCATACTTCTTATAAATTTAGATGGGCAGAAAAGTTGTGTGCGAAATTAATCAATGAACATGCTGAAACGAGTTGGTACTTTCGCAGCGATGACGTATAGATTTTTTGCTGTTTTTCTGGTCATACTTTGCCTTGGTTGTCGGACAAAACCAAAGGAGCAACGTTCAGATCTCAAAGTGATCTCCTGCCTGAAACCTCTTTATGCGAAGGGTTTTGAAATTGAAACAATGAGTGATAGCTCGTACCGTATCCTCTTGTTCAATCTTCAGAAAACCGGTGATACGTTGCAAGTGATCAACTGGAAGAGACCTGCGGTGGGTCGTCTGGCTTGTTTATCCACTACACACATTGCATTTATTGATCAATTAGAAAGAATAAACGATCTGAAAGGGACAGGGTTTACTGATCTCGTTAAAAACAAGCACGCCGCCCAGCGTGTCATAAGCGGAGAAATAATCAATCTCTCCATTGCGCACGACATCGATGACGAGAAGGTCTATTCCATCAATCCTGAATTGTTTTTCGTTTATCCATTTGGTGGAGCGGACTACAGGAAGTTCCTGAGCAAGGGAATTGGATGTGTTCAGATATCGGAATACTTAGAAACAAATCCATTGGGTAGGGCAGAGTGGATCAAATTATTTGGCGCCTTGCTTGGTGAAGAGCAAAAGGCGGATAGTATTTTCAAGGCGGTTGCGCTTAAATATGAATCTGCTGCTCAATTGGTGAAAGTATCAAACCTCACTCATCCATCTGTTTTCACGGGATCATATGACAACGGAAACTGGTTTGCACCGCCCGGCAATAGTTTCGCAGCGACATTACTTATGGATGCGGGCGCTCAATACATTTTTGCTGATTCCATCACGGATGGCAATTTGATTGTTCCTTTTGAAAAATTGCTAAACTCGGTTTATGACGTTGATTTCTGGGGAAAGATTATGATGGTAGAAGGAGAGGTCACACAGAAAAATTTCGTAGACAACGATGAGCGCCTCACGCATCTGAAAGCGTTTTCGCAAGGAAATATGTTTTACTGCAACACATTTCAAAGTGATTATCACGGTGATGCAGTAATGGAACCTGACATCATGCTCAATGATTTAATCAAGATCTTCCATAAGAATCTATTGCCTGATTATCAGTCTGTTTACTTTCATCAATTGAAGTGACGATCCAAGAGCTACCGGCAATTTTCCTGTAGTAAATTCTTATTATTGAGACTGTCAGTATCTTAAAATGAAGCCAAGGTTGATTTCAGGCCCACTCACTTTGAGTGTACCCGCGAAGTTCGTCAGGTCTTGTGTGGTGCCATCGTGTTTGAACTCTTTGAGATCAAACTTGTGCTGGTCATAATTGAAATTCAGATTCAGTCCGACCGGACTCTTTCCGAAGAAGTAAAGGACACCCAGATTGAGCTTAAATCCCGTTCCCTGCCATTCTGAGGTTTCTGTGTAAGTGTTGGTTAATTCAGTTTTCTTTTCAGAAATTTTCAATTTTCCGCTGTTGAATCCAGCCCCAATATAAACTCTCGCATTTTCTGAATGGTAAACATTGTATTCTCCACCAATTCCGATAATCGTGAATTGGTTAGTCTTTTCCGGAGCCTGATCTTCGTTGGAATAGAGGAATTTCCCGAATTTCAGATCGATTCCGGCATTGAACACTTCTGTGACATCGTATCTGATTTCAATTGGAACATGAGCAGTAGCAGCTCCATCCGTAGTGTCGAAGACGATTTTCGAGCCGCCGAGGTCATAACTTAAATTGACGTCTGATTTGTATACAGCGAATCCGTATCCGGCGCGCAGCTGAAATTCCTTTGGCCTTTGAGCAAAAGCACATAGACAGCTAAAAATCATCACAAGCGTGAGTATATTTTTTCTCATTTTTTTCAATTGTTTCGGGCTAAAAGTAGCGATTAAAAAAAAGAGGCTTTATGAATTGGGAACGTGGTAGTGGGTATTTGCAATGCGAAATTCAAATTTATTGTCTTGTAGAATTGTTGATTTAGTTATTGGGTTATTAGGTTATTGCGCGAATGGCGGTTTTGAGGATGATGATGGTTATTGGGTTATTATGTTATTGCGCGGGCGGCGGTTTTTCAGGTGTGGAATGAGAGGTTGGTGTCTGCGGTCCGGCAATTACCAATAACCAATAATCCAACAACATAAAAAAAGGCCGCCCTTTTTGGGACAGCCTTCGCAGCACTTCTCAATACAGTGCTAATTCAATACAAGGCTGACTTTTCTCAGCATGCTGCTCTTACGGATGCTCAATGCTTTACTATAAGCAAGGAGGTTTTTCACAGAGCGCTCGCATGGTTCAGACCTCGACAAATCCATTTCTGGAAAAATCTCCTTCACCATTACTTCTTCTTTTTGCGTAAAAACCAGTAAATCTTGAAGTGTAAAATCTGTCATCGGCAGTTATTTGTTGTTACTTTCCGATAACATAGGTGCTAGTGAAATATTGTGATGGGAGGAAAAAAAAGAAGTTCTCACAAATTGGACATCCGGTCTTTTGAAGTATTAGGTATTTGGTCTTGGGTATTGCGAGCGCGGAATACCGTTGGATGTTTTTGAGTGGCTACTCTGCCCAATAACCCAATAACCAATAACTCGCTAGCATCGTCAGCGTGGAATACCGTTGGATGTTTTTGAGTGACTACTCCGTGCAATAACTCAATAACCAATAACCAAAAAAGGCTGCCCGATATAGACAGCCTCTTTTTCAACTTTCAATTTCCTTCAAGACATTGACATCTCAATCTTATTCTTTTCTATCAATTTCCTGAGATTGATGAGCGCGTAGCGCATGCGTCCCAATGCAGTATTGATACTGATATCGAGTTGTTCGGAGATTTCCTTGAAACTCATATCGTAATAAAGCCTCATCATCACGATCTCTTTCTGCTCCTGTGGAAGCAAGCCAAGAAGCTTCTTCACATCAACAAGCACTTCAGAGTTCATAACAGATTCCTCAGAATTCCTGTCATTGTTGCTAATGAAATCGAAAGGATTGTACTCATCTCGCTCACGCGTCATGGGCATTTTCTTCTTTCCACGGAAATAATCGATACACAGGTTGTGAGCTATTCGCATAACCCAGGCACTGAATTTTCCTTCCTCGTTATAATTTCCTTCCTTCAGGGCATGAATAGCTCTCACAAAGGTGTCTTGGAAAATGTCCTCAGCGACTGCACGATCTTTCACGTACATCATGATTTTTCCAAATACGCGACTCTTGTAACGCTTGAGCAATTCCTCGAATCCTTCTTCTTTTCCGTTGTGGTAAATTTCAACCAACTGACGATCAGTCATGACTTGTACACGCAT
>JAYTMF010000383.1:0-3071 GCA_043728755.1 Flavobacteriales bacterium | reverse complement strand
AAGTAACTCACAAAGGCAACGAACTCAGGACAATCTCTCAATGATCTTCTCACATTTAGTGATGAGGGTTTAGCCATGGTTTTATTGGACGTTTCAGCTTATAGTGCTGTGATTGATCGCAGAGCTGAGTTAGAGAAACTCATTCCGTTTTTTGAATCTGAACTCAAGCGCGTCGGCGTTACAAAACAACTGCTTCATCGTGATTATACCGATTGGACAAGTATAATAGTCCAATCTTTGCTTCGCCAGATTGAACGCAACACATACATCTATCGGCCTATACCACTGTATGATTTCTCAAACATTGGCATGCTTGAGAAATCACATTGGTATTACATACAATGACCACTTAATTTCTGTGATCACTTATACCTCTGTATCACTCCGCTCTTCAAATCCGCCATATACACTTTCAAATCGAGTTTCACTTCTTTGCTGAGAATTACAAGTCCGATCAAATTCGGAAACGCCATTCCCAATATCATCATATCGCTGAAGTCGAGCACAGAGCCGAGTCCGGAAACTGTTCCCAACACCGTGCAGCACATGAACAGCACATTGAAAGTTTGCTTGATCCATTTCTTTTCACCAAACAAGTATGCCCACGATTTCATGCCGTAATAACTCCATGAGATCATGGTGGAATAGGCAAAGAGCAATACTGCGATGGTGAGCACCCAATCAAACCATGGGAAGTGCGACGTGAATGCAGCGTTGGTGAGAGCGGAACCTGTAAGACCTTGCGGATCAGCTGCAAATCCGGTAAAGATCAAAACGAGTGCTGTCATCGTGCAGACGATCACCGTATCGATAAATGGTTCGAGCAATGACACGATACCTTCACTCACCGGGCGATCCGTTTTACTTGCACTGTGTGCAATGCTTGCAGAACCTATTCCTGCTTCATTGCTGAAACTCGCTCTTCGGAAACCCATCAACAAAACGCCCATGAATCCACCTTTCAATGCATGAGGATGAAATGCGCCATTCCAAATTTCAGCAAAGGCACTTCCAATGTTTTTGAAATTTATCCCAATGATGATCAAAGCGAAACCAACATAAATGATCACCATGAGTGGAACAATTTTGTCTGTCACTCGAGCAATACTTTTTATTCCACCAACAATGACAAGGCCAACGAGAATGGCCATCACAATTCCGAACCACAAGGAAGAAACATGTTCTTTACCCACCACATGAGCTACTTGCGCGAATGCTTGATTGGCCTGAATCATATTGCCACCACCCAATGCACCGCCCACACACATGATGGCAAAAAGGACAGCGAGAATATGTCCAAGTCCTTTCATTTTTCTTTTCGCCAAACCTTGTGAGAGATAATACATCGGACCACCACTCACTTCTCCATTCGCATCAATTTTTCTGTACTTCACTCCGAGTGTACATTCAATAAACTTGCTACTCATTCCTATCAGTCCGGCGACGATCATCCAGAATGTTGCCCCCGCACCACCTGCAGCAATAGCCACTGCAACGAGTGCAATATTTCCCAGTCCCAATGTGCCACTCAACGCTGCCGACAAAGCCTGAAACTGTGTGACTTCCCCTTTGTCTTCGGGACGCGCATACTTTCCCATGACGAGATGAATAGAATGTTTGAATGCGCGAATGTTGATGAACCAGAAATAAAAAGTGAAGTACAAAGCTGCCGCGATGAGTAGCGTCACGATGAGCCAACAATCCGTTGTCACAGGATCACCGTTTGCGTGAAGCAAACGTTGACCATTGGGTTGATACACCACCGGATCATAAATACCGATCGCCGCAAACGGATCCCACAAAAGCACGGCCGAAAGGCCATCCACCAAAGGCATGAACGTCGAATTGAGATGCTCTTCAAGGTAATTGGCTTTGATAGTAAACGTTGTTTCAACCCTTTCGCCTTTCGCATCCGTGACGATAACAGATTGCGTAACCCCTTCATCAATTCCAATACAATCAGAAGAAGTGAGCGCCGTATTTTTCTTCGACCATTTGTATTTATATGGCTCTACACCGCCGCTTGCAACAACGAATGCTTTAGCGTCTTTGATTTCCTTGGAAGGGTTTTCAATGACCAGATCAACGTGCAGTTGGGCAGATGCGATGACCGAGATGACGAAAAAAGATAGTGTCGTTAATAGCCGCATATTGGAATTTGATTGAAGGCAAAGAACGATAATTGTTTAGTAAGCTGGGCCAGAATAAATGCGTAAAGATGCACTTTCATAATCTGTAAAAGCTGCCTCACTTTTGATTGTCATACGATTTCCACGACTTAAAATTTTAGGAGAATGGATTCAGAATTCGCTTAATACCGAATGGAGAAGTGTAATAGTTCAATCTTTGCTTCGCCAGATGGAACTAAACACGTGTATCCATAGGCATATACCACTGTATGATTTCTCAAACATTGGCATGTTTTATAAATCACATTGGTATTAGTTGCATATCGATAAGATTGTTGGCCATGGGCTTTGATTTTAAAGCTCATGATATGAACAAACTGATCAACTTAAATCGGGGTGGTACACTTATGCCGGAATGTCAGTTCCTCGGTGATACACTTTCACCGGAATCCTTTTGTGAAGTGGTACACTTTGGCCGGAATTGATCCAAAAACATTATCCGAAATGGGTGGTACACTTTCACCGGAATGAGTGGTACACTATAGACCAGAATAGACATTCCAATAATGTCTGCTGTTCTTTCAATGCCTCAATGGCAACAGTCGCTTTAAATTTTGCTGTGAATTTTCGTCTCGTCCTTTTCATTTTTATCGGTTTTATTTTCAAAATTAACCGCTGGTCTAGAATATTGGCAGTAATACACTTTCAGAATCTGAAGTTTTTCTTCCATAGTTCTGTGTGTTTTTGATTTTCTTTCGTTTGACATGACTCGCTAAAATTAATGCTAGTCTTGTCCGGATAATTAAGGGGCTAATTCAGTGAGGCTTCACTGAATGAGCCTAAGGCACACAAAATTCAAATATTTTCGATTATTGTTCCACACCTATTCAATTTTTCCAAAAGATCTTCTGGCGAATTGGCAAATTCAAAACCACAATATGT
>JAYTMF010000382.1:0-1454 GCA_043728755.1 Flavobacteriales bacterium | reverse complement strand
AAATGGTCAGGGCTTCTCAAACGGTACGGCAATAAGCGGATTCGCAAATGATCCTACGGAAACGCATCAGGTTGCAATGGGTGACTTCAACGAGGATGGCTATTATGATTTTGTTCGCAGCAACCGTCCTCCTTATCCGGCTCAGTTATTTCAAAATATGGGTGGTGAAAACCATTTCCTTTCTGTTTCACTGGAGGGCGTTTTTGCAAACAGAGATGGGATAGGTTCCCGAATCCATTGTTACGCAGGTGGTCAACATTATATTCGATATACACATTGCGGTGAAAATTTTACATCACAAAACAGTGGGAAAAAAATATTCGGACTTGGAGAAATCCAGTGGATTGATTCATTGGTAGTCATGTGGAACAGTGGAACCATCGATCGGTTCTATGATTTTCAGTCTGATTGGTTCATGAATATCAGAGAAGGCGATTCTGATATTCAGCCTTTCTCAATTACTTCTTCAAGTGATTTTTTACTTTGTGAAGGTGAATCAATTATCCTCGATGCCGGTGAACATGATTCTTACGATTGGAGCAATGGCGAACAAACCCGCTTTGTTGAAGTGAGTGAGCCGGGACTATACTATGTTGACGTCACCAATGCATTCGGAACTGTGTTCACTTCTGATAGTAGCCAAGTGTCCTGGTCTGATATCAGTGATGGCGAACTGGTCATAGAACAAATCTCTTGCGCCGATTTTTCAGATGGCAAAATTTCATTGGAAATCAGTGAAGAGGTTTTGGTTTCTATGGAGTGGAGTACAGGAAGTGACTCACTTACAATTGAGAATCTTGCGGCTGGCGAATTCACTTATCAATGGACGGATATTCAAAGTTGTGTTCATATTGGTTCTGTTGAAATTTTTCAACCGGAAGCAATTGTGGCCACTGCTTTAATAAACAATATTACCTGCGCCGGATTAAATAACGGCACAGCGATACTAAACATTTCCGGTGGTACTGCGCCTTTTATGATTGACTGGCTCGGCGAAGATTCGTTGGCGTTGACGTCAGGATGGCACTCGTGTGCAGTGACCGATGCCAACGGTTGTTTCTTCGCTGAAGAATTTTATATCGATGAACCGGAACTGATGATTATCGAATTGGCTTTGACCCCTGTTTCTTGTGCCGGTGGAAATGATGGTATGGCGCAATTGACTGTTGAAGGCGGAGTTTCGCCTTATGCTGTCAATTGGAACGATCTGGATCCATTGTCAATGAGTTCAGGTACCCAAACTGTTGCAATACAGGATGCCAATGGCTGCATCGTGGAGTCTTCTTTTGATATCCTTGAACCGAATGCACTGGAATGTACACTCAACACTTTTCCTCAAACAGGAAGGAATGAATTGGGAAGTGCTTTGATCAGCATTGAAGGAGGAACTTTCCCGTATACCATCCATTGGAGTACCGGCCTGAATGATTCTTCGTACGTCGATCAGCTGATTG